>VGZN01000750.1 GCA_016872635.1 Planctomycetota bacterium
TCTCGATAGCATCAAACGAGCTAATGGAGCGTGCCATGCCGGACCCGGTTCGATTGAAACTCGAGCATCTGTCTATGGTGTTCAACTCTGACGGGCAGGAGTTCATCGCTCTTTCGCCAGTCGATCTAGAAGTCCCCGCGGGCCGTTTCGTTTCGCTGATCGGTCCATCGGGCTGCGGCAAGAGCACGATCTTCAATATCATCGCCGGACTTCTGCATCCCACAACCGGCAGCGTCCTGATCGACGGAAAAGACGCGACCGGTATGATTGGGCAGGTCGGCTACATGCTCCAAAAGGATCTTTTGCTTCCTTGGCGGACAGTACTCGACAATGTTGCTCTGGGGATGGAAATCCGCGGCGTACCGATCGCCGAAGCGCGCGAGCGGGCCGCCCCCCTACTGCAACGCTATGGCCTGGGCGGCTTCGAAAAGCGTTACCCATCCTCATTATCCGGGGGCATGCGCCAGCGTGCAGCGCTTTTGCGGACACTTCTCATCGACATGGATGTCGTGTTGCTGGACGAGCCTTTTGGCGCGCTCGACGCGCAAACAAAATCGCAGATGCAGGAATGGTTATTGCAACTGTTCAACGACTTTGGACGAACGGTGGTCTTCGTGACGCATGATGTCGAGGAAGCCGTCTTCCTGTCCGATGAAATCTACATCATGGCTAACAGGCCTGGGCGTCTGATCGATAGAATGCCGGTAGATCTTCCGCGTCCACGCGACCGCTCAATTGTCAGTACGCCACGTTTTGTTGCGATGAAGAAATACTGCCTGGACCTGCTGCACGCCAATCAAACGCCAGAACAGGAAAACGCTCATCGCGCTGCCGCCTGATTCCAACTGCAGATCAGCAAAGGAATATCCATCATGAATACCAAAGCGATCTCGATGCCCCTGCGATACCTAGGTATCGCCCGAACGGAAAACAGCGTTCGCACGCCCACTGTGCAGAAGAAGATCTCCCGCAGACTTCCAGCAGTAAAAATCTGGAGCACCACCACCTTGATGATTGTGCAAACCGGCATACTCATCACGGCGATCACCCTTTGGGAGCTTGGCGCAAGATTTGGAGTGATCGATCCATTCTTCTGGTCACAACCGTCGGCGATCTGGAAAACACTCCTTGTCTTCATGGGCTCCGGCGACGCTCTAATCGACATATCCTTCACATTCAAATCGACAATCCTGGGCTTCATCATCGGAACCACCGGAGGTGCGCTGCTGGGAATGTCTTTCTGGTGGTCGCGCAACTACGCTCTCATCATGCAACCCTACATCGTGTGTCTCGAATCGATGCCGAAGCTGGCTCTTGCGCCACTGATCATTCTTGTTTTTGGCATGGGACTGTCATCGAAGGTCGCCATCGCAACAGCATTGACGCTGATCGTCTCGACGCTAACCGCTTATGGCGGCGTCCGTGCTGTCGACAAAGATCAAGAACGGCTGTTCTATTCACTTGGGGCAAGCCGCTGGCAAACATTCCGCAAGCTTGTCGTCCCATCCTGCATTCCCTGGATCATATCAATCCTGCGAGTGAACATTGGGTTGGCTTTGACCGGCGCTATTGTGGGCGAATTCGTATCATCGCAGTACGGACTTGGCCGGACGATCCTCTACGCCGGTTCAACCTTTGAAATCGCTCTGGTCTGGGTAGCGGTTCTCATTCTCTCAGCCCTTTCGATCGTCATGTATGTCGCTGTCGGCTGGCTGGAGAGGTTCCTTCTCAAGGGAGTCGCCCACTAAACGTCAAAACCTGAACATCGCATCGCAAAAGGAGAATCAACATGGTCTTCACTAAGATGAGATATGCAACTCTTGCCATCGTTGCAAGCCTCGCATTCACGATGAATTCACAATCGGCCCTTGCCCAGAAAAAGGCTCTGACAGTGGCGGAACCGGTTCATGGCATCGGCTATCTTCCCCTGTATATCGCCATGCGCAATGGCTATTTTGCCGAAGAAAATCTTGATGTGAAAAAGATAACGACGGAAGGCGGAGCGGCGCATATCAATGCAGTCATCACCGGCCAAGCATTCGCTTTTATCGGTGGACCTGAACACAATGCGCGGGCGAAATTGCAAGGTGCCGATCTTCGCGCCGTGGTCAATGTCGTTGATCGCGGCAATGTCTATCTCGTGGCAAAAAAAGGCGTCGCGATGAAGCCAGGTCAATCCATCGCCGACTTCGTCAAAGGCAAAGAAATCGCAACCGGCTTTTTCGGCGGCACTCCGAACTCCATCACGCGTTACTTGCTCAATCAATGGAAGCTCGACGCGCGCCGCGAC
>VGZN01000751.1 GCA_016872635.1 Planctomycetota bacterium
GTATCTCATACCCAAGCATTGGAGAGGCGAGGAAACCACGCTGGACTCCAAGACAATGACCTCCAACGCAATTCCTATGGGTCCATTTTATGCAGCCGCAACGGTATGTGCGGTGATTGGAGGCTGAAATGCATCGTCGCACATCACGCTCTGGCTCGATTGCCGTCGAACATGTCCTCACGATCGCATTCATGGTCCTGGCCCTTGGGACCATGTACATGATCGCAAAAACCGTCATGGGTAACTTTTATGATTTCGGAGCTTTCGTATCCCACCGACCGTGGTTATGAGCGTGTCATCATGAGAATCACTCAATCCAGTCCGTCCAAGCAACATCGATCGCGACGAGGTGCGTCCAACTCGATTTCACTCGTGTTGGCGATGCCGTTCTACCTATGCATCTCTGCCCTGGCGGTTGAGATTGTCCTGTTGGGGATCAATCAAAACGCGTTGATGACCGCAGTCGATCGCGCGGCTGCACAAGCCAAGCAGTGGGTTCCGCATCGAGACTCACTCACAAAAAATTCGAGTTCCTGGGAACAGCAAATCCATCGTGAAGTGTGCAAATCTCTATTGCCATATGCCGTGACCAGGGAACGACCGACCGATCAATCGACCGACAACGATATCCGACGACAACTTCAGGAATCGCAATTCCACTCTCGCATGACGGAGCATTACGCCGTTCGCTGGAATCGAATCGCCGCTGCGACCAAGGTCTGGGTGGAGGAAGAACCCAGCACAGGCCCCTATCAGAAACTCACGATCCACGTCTCCTACGAATCCCCATTCTGGACCCCGGTGATCGGTCGCATCATGGGCACCGAATCAGAATCGGGAGCGAACTACTACGTTTGGAAATTGCACCAAACGCATCAAATCGCGGTCCTCAAAAACCAGTGGAAGCGAACCAACCTCGGTATCGAATTCAACCCCTTCCAAGCAACAAAACTTTAATAGCAATACTTTCAAGTATCCCCCTTTCCTTCGTGGTGCATTATGGCTCGTTTTCAAGCAATCACCTCCATCCGAAACAGCCTCCCAGCTTCTTCCTTGCACGCTGACGATCGCGGTTCGATCGCAGTCGGACACATTTTCTGGGTTTTGATCGCAGCATGCTTTATGTCGTTGTTCTTCAACGCGGGCTATGCGACCAAAAAGAAAAACGACTCTCAACGTCCCGCGATGGCCATCAGCCATTCCGTAGGTGTATGGAAAGCTCGCGGCATGAACGTGGTCGCCTCGCACCAGCATTTGCAAGGGGAACTAGCCGCGATGGTGGTCATCCATCACGCGATCGGTGGCGATGCACTCGACGAACATCATCGCGGAAACACCCGGATGCAGGATGCGGCTTTGGACGTCGGATTCGGACTAGCAACCATTGTCGGTGCTCCGACACCTTACTATTCGCGAGTCCGCCAACCGGTTTACGCAGGCGCGACCCTTCTGAAAGCACACAAGATCAACAAGTCCTTGCTTGCGGCTACTTATGTGGCCAAGTTCTTTGCAAAGATCTATACAGGCGACACGTCGGCCCTCGACGCCTTTGAGAACCAATTAGGACGTGAATGGGAAGCCCTTCGACGTCTTTACCAGCAAGCCCGAAATATGGTCGCATTGAAACAATCGATCATGAAAACCATCCTTCCCGAGTCGAACCGTCAAATGCATCGGATCATCGAGGGTATCCCTTCGCTGGCGATGCGCACCGCAAAAGAAATCGCGCATCGCTACGACGTCAAACTGCATATCCCACCAGACGATTTGAAGCTACCCGTCGAAGTGGATCCTTATACGACTCTTCAGGGACCACCAGATGGTTATAACCCACCGCAAGACTGCGACTGCGGCACCGAGAGAGCTGACAATCCACGTTATCAGATGGTCAAAACATCGCAACTCGCCCGCTCCTCGTTCCCGTGGGTAAACTACCACCGCACTGCAATGATTCGGAGATTGCTACTCCGAGCGCCACTCAGTTTGGCTTGGAAGTACTACTACGATGAAGCAGCAGGCAATTCGCGTGTGATATACGATCGATTGCTGAAGGACCACGGTGTACGCATGGTGGTCATGCCGACGAAGGTTGCACCTGACAAAGGTTGGGAGGATTGGACCTTCGAAGAGCATTCCAACCTCGCCGACAAACACCTCACCGCGATGGTGCTGACAGGCCAGGAGCTGAAAGATCCCATGGGCAGCCCTTTCCTGTTCCGTAAACCGGAAATGGAGACTTGGGTCCGATGGGATGCGGTCATGCTCAAGAACGACAACCCGCAGG
>VGZN01000752.1 GCA_016872635.1 Planctomycetota bacterium
CGTTTTTGAACTTGAAAACATTAGTCACCAATTCGTCGCGAAATAGAATGAGGAGATCCACATAGGTTTTGCACTTGGCCTTTGTTTTGTCTCGCTGATTCTTGAACCGCTTGACGGTTTCTTTGGTATAGACGCTGAGCATATCCTTGTTTTCGCCCTCGTTCAGACCCACCAAGTCGTAATACATGTAAATGTCCTCGATCGACATGTTGACCAAGCCGATATTTTGATTTTCGACACGAGTGGTGTCGACGCCGTCTTCGCCATACGAGAACTGCACGATTTTACCCATGTTGTTGCGGACGGTTCCGTCATATTCGACTTTCAGGTCCTCGAGGCCCTTAACCAGCCTGCGCTGGATATAACCGGTTTGCGAGGTGTCACGAACTTGAAGACCGTTTGCAAGACCAAAGTTCAACGTGGTTGGAATAGTAAGGTCGTACATCTTGGGATGTTTCTCAACACCGATCGGGACAATTTCGACAATGGGGTCCAACACGACATTGTTTTTATACTCGTCGGTTTCTGGCACATGAATTTGTATAACGCATCCGTGAAATGAAACTTTGAAGCCAATGCGATTGTATAACATTGCCAGTATATTTGCATTGTACTGGTTTCGCGCATCAAATGAACATTCTGTCATACCGAGTGTCTCCAAGATTTGGAAGAACGAATACAAGAATTTTCGTGGATATGCAACAATTTCGGACGGCAAATTTTCAATGTGGCCCTTATAAAAATCGGTTGCCATCGTAATTCCATCCTCTTCCGACTTTTCAATAACGACCGGCGGTTCGGGCAATTCCATAGTAACCGGAACGCAGTCGCCAACACGGATATCAGGGGTGAGCATCTCGAAAAACCCATTTTTCTCCGCGTTCCAAATCAAGAGTGATTTGCTTTCGGTAACGGTCACAGAGCGACCACCCAACGTTTTGATCTCGTACAAAGTGGTTCCCGGATCGTGACGAGTCATTGCAGTAACTTCGGCCCATGTAACAACACCGTTTTCGTCGGTCGTCGGCACATAAATATTGTTGACATTCAACAACTCCATGTTTTTCTCGTCGAAATGTTGTACGGCGTCCGCACTTGTCTCCAATTTGCCATCGATCCAGCGTCCAATCTCGGTGTAAACCGGTTTACCAAGTTCGTCGATGAAAACGATCGGCGTCTCCCAAGTAACCGACTTAACCGCAGTATCAATCAAACCCATACGCCCACCCATGGCGTGAAAAAACAGTTCGGGTGCAGTCAAACCCGAAATATACGAATTCTTCACAAAACCGCGTGCCTCGGGAGAGTCATCAAACTTCTTGAAATGCGGCAGCGTGCGGCTGTCAAACCCGTAAGGCACCCGCTTGCCGTCGACACTTTGCTGCCCTAAACACGAAATCATTTGCGAAATATTCAACATGGAGCCCTTCGACCCCGATTTCACAATTTTCACAAAACGGTTGCTCTCATCCAGACTTTTCACACCGATTTTGCCGGTCTGACTGGTGGCGTCATTCAAAATATTGCCGACTTGGATCTCAAACTCTTGCGCGTTGGTTCTGCCCGAGTTATTCTCGAGGATTCCCAAGTGGATTTTGTCGGTGAGCTCGGCGACCTCATTCATCTTGGACGAAATCACTTGCAACACGCTCTCGGTGGTTTTTCTGTCGGAAACCAAATCGCTCACGCCCACGCTGTACGCACTCGTCTTCATATATTCCGTAATAACTTGCTGCAAATCATCGATATAGTTGGAGCAGGCCATATTGCCGAAATCGTTGCAAATGCGGTTCAAAATGCCCTTGGTACCGGATGCAAAAACGCCCTTGTCGGCGTGTCCGCGAATATACTTGCCGTTATGAATCTCGAGCACATTGTTGGAAACGTTGGCGTCTTCGGCGTCGTCAAACAACTTGGTCTTGTATTTGAGCGAAATGGGCGGCGTGATTTGGGACAAGATGTCAAAGTTGGTGATTTTCTTCTTGTTTCGAAGCTCCTTCATGTCGATGTTGGAATAGCCCATCAAAATGTTCATGGCTTGGCGCGGAGTGAATTCGACGCCTTGGCGCGTGAACTGGTACGATCCCAACATGGAGTCTTGGAAGATACCGATAATAGGCGCATTGCTGGACGGACTGATGATTTGATACGGGATCGCCGCCAAATTGCGCAATTCGGTCTCTGACAACTCGCTCTGAGGCATGTGCATGTTCATTTCGTCGCCATCAAAATCGGCATTGTACGGTTTGGTGTCGCAAACGTTCATGCGGA
>VGZN01000753.1 GCA_016872635.1 Planctomycetota bacterium
AAGGCCATCTACTGGGAACTTGGGATCCAACCGTCCTTCTTTGGGTTTGGGGGCTCCGAGCACCTTGCCCGGATCCGTGGGAGGATCGCTCGGTGGATCACGTCCATCCACCGGCAACATCTCCGCCCGACCGAATCCGGGTAACTTGGGAAACCTTTCACCGAGCAATCGGCCAAATATTCAAATGCCAGGTTCTCTTCCATCCACCAATCGGCCGTCGTTGGGTGGGAATCTTGGGGGGAACCAACCCAGTACGAAGCCAGCGCCGCTACCCGGAGGCAATAGACCATCGCTGGGAGGTGTGAATCGACCTAACACGCTTCCTGGCAACATCGGGGGAAATCTCGGTGGAAATATCGGGGGTGGTATTGGTACCACCAAACCAGCACCCGGTCCAGGATTGGGCAATGGCTCGAACATCGGCGGGAATCGACCTGGTCAAGGTGGACTGAACCGTCCGGACTATCCAGGTGCAGGTGGTGGGCCCTCCACAAAACCTAATCGTCCGACGATCGGGGGTAACCGCCCTGGTGGAAACGGAGGCGGAATCAACAACGGAAACAATAATTTGCCAGGAATCACCAACCGTCCACCGTGGATCGGTGGTGGGAGCGGCAATGGCAACAACATCATCAACAACAATAACAACAATAATATCAACCGGCCAGGCGGTTGGAACCGACCCGATTGGAACAACAACGGCAACTGGAATAACGGCAACTGGGGTAACTTTGGTGGTGGTAATTGGGGCAACAACAACAATCGCCCCAACTGGAACAATAATCGACCGAATTGGAACAACGGTAATACCAACATCAACATCAACAATAACAATTGGACGAACAATAACTTCAATCGTCCATTTTGGGACCGCCCAGGCTATAACAACAACTGGGGTAACAACTGGGGCTTCAACGGTGGTTACAACAACTGGAACAACGGTTGGTACAACCACTGCATCCACCCCCATTACCATGGTTGGTACAACGGGTCTTGGAGCGGATATTGGGGAAGTTCGTGGTATGCACCGATCGCTTGGGGAGCTGTGGGCTGGGGACTGGGTTCCCTCGCCAACAATTACTACAGCTCGACGACATACGTAAATCCCTACTACGTTGCCACACCTGTTGCGACTGCATCTGCAGTTCCCTACGACTATTCGCAACCTGTGGTGGTCAATAATTACATCACTGCGGATGCAAACAGCGGCAGTCCATCCGCAAACGTAGCTTCGGACGTATCTGCGTACGCGAGTCCGAAAATCGAAGAAAGCTTCACGGATTTCGACTCAGGATTATCCGCATTCAAGTCCGGAGACTACAAAGGTGCGTTGAACGCTTTCAACGAAGCCTTGAAGAAAAATGGTGGTGATCCCGTTGTGCACGAAGTTCGTGCATTAGATCTGTTCGCGCTCGGTGATTACGCCAACGCAGCCCCCGCGCTCAATTCGCTTCTCGCTGCAGCCCCCGGCATGGACTGGACCACGGTAAGCAGTCTCTACGGAAACGTTGACGACTACACGGCACAGCTTCGAAAACTCGAAGAGTTCTGCAAAGCGAACCCGCAAAACCCAGCGTCCGCGTTTGTGCTTGCTTATCACTACCTCGTGATCGGCCAAAAGGAATCCGCAGTCCGCGCATTGAAGGTAGTGGTCGAGAATCAACCCAAGGACGCTACCGCCAAGCGTATGCTTGACGCCCTTGATCCAAAGCCCCAAGAAACGGTCGCCGCAAAGTCCGAAACCGACACAAAGGCTCCAAGTCCAGAAGACCCGCTCTCGCCGAAACCCGAGACTGATTTGGTCGGCAAATGGACTGCATCCGCCGGCACCACGACGATCGAACTCTCCATCACCGAGGACTCGACGTTCAGCTGGAAAGCAACTGAATCGGGCAAACCAGCGGTTGAACTTGCTGGTGACTTCGGAACGAATGGCGATGCCATCCTCATGGAAACCACCGACAAAGGATCCTTGGGGGGTACGGTGAAATCGCTCGGGGCTGACGAGTGGGTTTTGATCCCGCCCGGAGCAAAGGATGAAAATGCTGGCTTGAAGTTCAAGCGAGCTAAGTAATGCCTACGCCGTAGCAGCCAATGCTGTGATTGGTCTCTCCAACGGCTGCGATGATTCGTTCATCGCAGCCGTTTTTTTATTACCTCTAAACCCGCAACGCAGGATCAACCATTCCGTTCTGCGAGAATCCCTTCTGACGTAACAAACACGAGTCACAGCGCTCACATGGACGCCCGGTCGGGTCCGGGTCA
>VGZN01000754.1 GCA_016872635.1 Planctomycetota bacterium
TGATATCGTTTGGATCCAACAATCGAAACCGAATTGATGAAGTAGCGATTTCCTTCCGAAATGACGAAGGTCACATCCACAAAGTCACCGGCTTCGTTGTATGCCTTTTGATAGTCGACGCGAGCATCAAAGTAGCCCAAAGATCGGTAGTAGCCCAAAAGTGCATCCCGATCCTCAGCGAGCTTGGAGTCAGAGCACTTGTTACCGAAGAACGAGGTTAGTCCCATGCGGGAGTCGCGACTCTTGATACGAGCTTTCAGGAGGTCTTCACTGAACTCCACGTTGCCGATCATGTGAATGGTATTGATCCGTTCTACAGGGCCTTCGTTGATGAGGAATTGGACCTCGCGTTCGCCAGGTTTTAGCCCCTTGATAATCTGGATGTCGACTTGGTTCATCCCTTTGTCTTGGTAGTATGCGATAAGCCGTCCGAGGGCTGAGTTCAGGGAGAATGGATCGAGAGGGTCACCTTTTTGCAGGCCCGCGTGCTTTTTGAGGGGGCCTTCATCAACGCGCTCATTTCCCAAAAAATCGACCGATTGAATGATAGGCCGCTCGGTAATGACCAATCGAATATGTACCCCTTCAGGCGTCTCGGTAGGGTACGAGTCGATTTTGCGAAACAGGTTGGTTCGGTACAACGCCGCGATGTCGCGGTTGAATGTCTCTTTATCAAAGGCACGGTCCTCGCGCGATTGCATTTGAGACAAGATAAAGTTTTCTGAGACCGATTGGTTGCCTTCAACCTTTACCGACAGAATGACTGCTCCATCGCGAACTTCACGAACCGGCAAACCACCCGCTTCGTACATGCGTTCCTTGAACGTCGGTTCATTGAAGGCTGGCAGCCCGGCTTGGCCGCCACCTGCGCCTCCTTGACCATTCGCACATGGAACCATCGCGTTGGGGGCGAAGGCACTTGAACAGACGAGTGCGATGATCCCTAGTACAACGCCTCGGCTGTTCTTGGCGAGGGTTTGAAGGCTGGAGCTGGTCATGAACATTTGTGCCATTGGTTTGACCTCCTGAACGTGGGCAAGTGTGCGAACACGCGAGGCAATTCCCAGTCGGGTACTGCTTCCTAACAGCGACGCATTAGGAGTGAATACAAGAAGAGAAATTCCGTAGCAATGTCAGCCCTAGAAGGCATTAGGATTTTCGAGAGATTTGCCGAGTGACGAAACAATTTAGGAAGACTGCGTCACCTAGGGTGATCGCTACGATTCGACGAACGAGGGATGGTGCGGATTGCCAGGGAAATGGCATCATGCACGGGAGCAGTTTGCGTAGATCAGGGCGCGAGTTTCCGATGTTTCGCTAGCAATTCCCTATGGAGAAAAGGGGGGAGCAACTAGGCTTGGGACGGATTCGGATCAAACGCGGTCTTGCCGACGACCCACAGTTCGTTTTTTGGCGCACTCGTCACAGACGCCTTGGATGATAAATCGGTGGTCGCGAACCCGAAACCGGTGAGTTCTCGCTACTTCATCGCGTATTTTGACGATCTCTTCGCAGGTAAACTCTATCAATTTGCGGCACTTCGAACAGTACAAGTGGTCGTGTTCAGGATATCCATAATTAAGCTCGTACATACTTCTCCCGTCGAGTTCGAAACGGTGGAGCAGCCCAGCGTCGACGAACTCGCGAAGGGTGCGATAGACCGTTGGTCGGGAGACATAATTCGGTGTGCCCTTGGAGGGGAGTTGATCGATCAACTGGTCGGCATCGAAGTGCTCGTGCCTATTGAAGACTTGTTCGAGCAAGTACTTTTTCTGGTTGGTGTTCCGCAGCCCGCGCGACTTAAGAAACTCCTCGTAGCGAGCCAAGGGAGTCATCGAGACCGAGACAGAAGCCAGTGGTTCGGCTTTTGTCATTGGTTGAGTTTTTGGAATTGTCGAATCAGGCATGGCGAGACTTGGAATGGAAATAGCAACCTCGATGATGGCTTAGGTCCGCGGTGGATTCTGGATGCGAGTAACAGACTGGTCCGCTGGAAAGAACGCGACCCCATCCCCCGCTCCCCTGCATACTATATCCTGCCGGCAATTATTTCGGCGGAACGTGAGCGATTTGCAGCCAACAAATCCATTGAGTTGCTGGATTTTATGGACGAGCAATCACAACCTGGAGCGGGAGTCGTAGGGTTTTGCGAAGCCTTTTTGTCCTGGATCATTGTGGAAACGAGGGTTCTCGGCAAAACTCGTTCTTCGAAAATGGAATCGTCGCTGCGATCATGGTAGTCACTGGGTGGCAAGTC
>VGZN01000755.1 GCA_016872635.1 Planctomycetota bacterium
CAAGCGTACACCCAAAGAATGAGGTCCATCCGGGATTACCGTGGGTAAAGATCTAGTCCACCGCAGTAGAAAAAGATCGCTTTTTTGAAGTTCTCGATGTTCCGGTAACCGCCAACACGACGCTTGATGGACATGATCTTGCTGTTGATACCTTCGGCCACGCCGTTGGTGATTCCATGGGTGCAGTAGGTCACGATGTTATCGATCCGTTCCTTCAGCGTCTTTGCCAATTTCTTCATCGGTTTCATGTTTGTCCGAATGACTCTTCGATACCAATCGTTGAAGAATCGCTTCGCATTGCCTTCGGTCTCCTGGGCCCAGAGATCTCGGAGCAATTCCTTGTAGGCCCAAGCTCTACCAGTGGCGAGCGAATTGTTGCACAAAGATTGAAACCTCGCCTGTTGTTTCTCGCTGTGGTTCTGCAGGGAGGTAAGCCAAAAGAATTTGCTACCTGCAAGCCGATCATCTCCTTCGCTGAGCAGTCGTCGATGCTCCCATTTTCGAACTTTGTCTACGGCCTCGTTGGCTAGCTTCATGATGTGGAATCGATCGTGAACGATCTTGGTCTCGGCTAAGGGTATAACCTCCTTGGCTGCCTTCACGTATGCGGAACTCATGTCCATGGCGATCGCTTGAACAGACTGTATTTGCTGCTCATTAAGCTGGGAAAGACATGCTTTTGCGGCCTCGACGTCATGTCCTTCATGGATGGCTTCGACCGTACTCTCATCCAGGTTGTAGACGATCGTCACGTAGCTTTGCCCCTTGGAGAACGCCTTTTCATCGATACCGATTCGAGGCAGCAGCGAGGGCTCTTTGCGAGCTTTGCCTCGAGCAACAGCACGTTCGACGATATGCCAGGTCGCGTCCCATTGGAGCCGAAGAATCGTCATCGTTCCGGTGACCGTTTGAGTCATTTGAAGGACTTCAATAGCGAAGCGCTCGAAGAGCATCGTAAATCGGCTGTGTGGCTCCGCCCACGGCACTGCAACCGACTTGACGCCGTGCTCCGGACAATCCACTCGGGGGACTCGAGCCTTGAGGATTGTCTTGAATTGGCAGGAGTCCAGATGTCGCCACTGGCGCTCGTCGCCGTGATCGTAGCAAGACAATGGCTTCTGACACTCAGGGCAACAAAACTTGGTCCCGCGCGGGTGCTCGACACGCACGTGGATCTCCTGGCATTGCATATCGAGTTTGACCTCGGAGACGGTCCAAGGTGCGGTTAGGCCAAGCAGATGCTGGTAGAGTTCTTTGTCTTGCATTTCTGGGGGCTCCTTTCCCCAGGGATTATAACACTACCCACACAAAACCCGGATGGACCTTAACGAATCGGACCAGATGGACCGATCGACCGGCCAACGGGGAGCAATCGATGGGCTTGGGTAGCCCACGCCAGGGGCATCGAAACCGTCTCGCAAGGCTGCTTTCGCTGTAGACCGGTGAACCTGAGACCCAATGGCTTGACTCGGTACGTGACGGGCCCGGGATCTTTGGATCCGAAAGATGAACTCCACCTTAGTAACGCTGAATCGGTCATTATAGGCGACTCGCTAGAATCTCGTCAAAGAGATCCGGGCCGGGATCCCAGTCGGGATCCGGAGCATCCTCAACATGCGATGCCGCGTTGACCGTGTCATCCGGCGGAGAGCAGAGGCCTCGGCTCGTCCACTCAAACCAAGCAGGATGCCCGGGACCATAGAACAACTCTCGCCACCTCGGACGTGCCTCCTTCACGATGCATTGCATCGCCCCTTGGCAATGAGGGCATGACTTGACCCGCTGCGGTTTGGCCAACTGCGGCTTGGCCAGTTGCGGTTTGACCGTGGTGTCCGGGGAGTCTCCCTCGTCCTGGGTTGCGGAAGGAGCAACAGGGGCCAACGCTCGGCATGCCTCCAGGTACCTCCGTCGCTTCGATCCACTCCAGAGGCCGAAGTATCGGCTCTTGGTGAACTCCTTCGGCAGAATATGCAAACTCCATTGCTGCACGAATTCGACGCGCGATAGAGACACTTCGACTGGACCTTCCCCTTTCCGCTTGCTCCGAGCCGTGAAGTAGATGCGGCCATCCCGCTCGCCAAGGATTCGCCGGTCCGAGATCGGGCCGCCGGTCAGGTACCGGGTCAAGTACTTCAGCATCACGCTCGGCGGACAGTCCGGTTGGGGGGGACCCTCGATAAATGCCACCCAATCTCGGAGTCGGAGATCGCCGATCAGATCGGCAATGTAACCCGACTCCTCGAGCTGG
>VGZN01000756.1 GCA_016872635.1 Planctomycetota bacterium
GGTAAGATGGCTTCGATTAAATTCTGGATCGTACTCATTCTATAAGTTCCCGTTGAGATCATGATGAGGACCAGCAAAAATCGAATGGTTTTACGAGTCCTCTCTTAGGATACGTTTCGGGTTCTTTCCCTCTACGGTTGACTTGCTGGACCAGGGCTGGGTTTTCGCGTCGCTGCTATCAATGCTTCAGCCCCTTGTTTGGACAGGTCACTCATTGCGAGATCCGCAAGCGTTTCCGGCGTGTTCGATTCGAAAATGCTTTTCAATTCAATCGGTGTGGTTGAATCTCTCGCGATCATAGTGACGCCATCGGCTGAGTAGACTTTGGACTTCATCCTTAGTTGCCCATCACGCACGGTGGCGTGAGCAGCGACCGGAGCAAGACAACCCGCTCGGAGCGATCGCAACAACCCCCGTTCGGCCCGTACGCAAGCAAGCGTCTCCGGGTCGTTTAACTTGCGTACAGCCTCGATTGCTACGTCGTCGTCTGACCGCGTCTCTAATCCGAGTGCCGCTTGACCTACCGCAGGCAGCATCTGCTCAAGTGTTAGCTTTTCACTGATATTCGCTTCAAAGTTAAGTCGATGGAGGCCAGCAAACGCAAGGATGATGGCATCGTAGGAACCTTGGGCGAGTTTGGCCAATCTCGTCTCTACATTCCCTCGGATGTCGAGAATCTTCAAGTCGGGCCGAAGGTGCAGCAACTGGGCGCGTCGACGTGGCGAGCCGGTACCAATACTGGCTCCCGTTGGTAAGTCATTGAGCGTGGCGGATGAAGTAGTGACCAAGCAATCGGAAGGGTCCTCACGCGGTGGTACTGCCGCCAAGGTTAGTCCCTCAATCGGTTCGGTCGGCAAATCCTTCAGGCTATGGACTGCAATATCGCAGCGGCCATCGAGAAGCGCTCGCTGGATCTCTTTGGTAAACAAACCGACACCCCCAGATTGGCCCAAGGGGGTTGTGGTGACATCGCCCGTGGTGGTGATTTTCACCAATTCCACTTCGTACCCATGGCGCGTTAACCCGTCGGCGATATAAGTGGCTTGCCACAAAGCGAGTGGGCTCTGGCGTGTTCCGATTCGAATACTTTGCGTCATATTTTCTCGCAAATGCTACTGAAAAGGCGTATTCCCGGATGGGGAACAATCTTTGTCGGACCTCGGCAGGATGCTATTTCTTGGTAATATAAGGGATTCTTCGATTACTGGCAGGGCATGTGCCTAGCCACAAGTACCCTTGGTTTCCATCGATGCACGATTTTTTCCAACGAATAGCAGGTTCTTGGTTTCCACGCGGAATCCTGGCTCAGGCTGAACAAGTGGCAGAAAAGCTTTCCGATGAAGGCTTGGCCGAGGCCGCTACGGAAACTGGTAAGGCGACCGCGGCCGCAGTCCAGAGCGTGGCGGCGACGGCATCGAGCAAGGTCGGGTTAGATCTAGCCACGATCGTGCTAGCTAGTGTCGTGTTAGGCGTCTTGGCAGGTGCATCGCTGGTCGCTAGGCACTTGACTCGGCAATCCAATCCGTCCATCAACCCAGCGCTGGTACAGCGGTTTGTACAACGTTTGTGGGCGTGGTGGCTGATGTTTGCGATTCTGATCTCTGGGATGTTTTTGCATCGCGTGGGAACGATTGTTCTTTTCGGCTTGGTTTCGTTTTGGGCGTTCCGAGAATTTATCACTATGACCCCAACGCGTCGCGGTGACCACCGCGCGTTGTTTTGGAGTTTGGTGGTGTTCACGCCCTTGCAGTATGTACTGATCGGGCTAGCACAATCGGGCTTGGAATTTCGCGGATCCAAAATCGACTTCTATTCGATTTATAGCGTGATGATCCCCGTATATGCCTCTCTGTTCATCCCTGCACGTATTGCGATCGCTGGCGATCATAAGCGATTTCTGGAACGTTCAGCGCAAATCCAAGCAGGCCTTCTCATTTGCGTCTATTGTTTGAGTTTTGCTCCTGCTCTTCTGGATTTGAACTTGGTTCGATCGGACGGTACTGCGTGGGATGGCTCGCGGGCTGGTTTGTTGTTCTTTTTCGTGCTGATCTCCCAACTGTCGGACGTTCTACAGTGGCTTTGGGGGCGTTTCCGAAACAATCGCATTATCGCAAAGGATATTAGTAGTACCCGAACGTGGGATGGGCTGCTCGGTGGTTCGCTGTCGAGCGGAATTTTTGGTGCGATCCTCTATTGGGTGACGCCTTTTACACCCTGGCAAGCAGCCTGCATGGCGATTGTT
>VGZN01000757.1 GCA_016872635.1 Planctomycetota bacterium
CCATGCCTCGACGAATTGCATCTGGGGCAGTTGCTTCAAATGATGATGTTGTGCGCCGTAGTCGAAGGGGAGTGGACTGGTATCAATCCATGGAACCAACCCGAGCTCGAAGTGCTTCTCGGTGACATATCAAAGTCGCTCCGAGCCCGTTAGTGCTTTTGCAAGCGTCATGCAAGCAGTTAGCAGGAACTAGCCGCAAAACCGGCGGCATGGCTAGAAACCGAAGCCGCCGATCGTGTTGGTGCTACCATATTGCGAACGAATGCTAACGCGAAAGCTACTTCGCCCGGAGTTGGATACTCTCTGAGTGGCTGTTGAACTCAGGGGCATACATGCATTGAATCGATGCATAACCCATAGGATAATCCCCTGCATGCTGAACCCGCAGTGCGTATTCGAACACGTAGGTTCCTTTTTGCAGGTAGTCGATGAAGAAGTGGGTTGCGGTATCGCGGGTGCTTTCGTAATAGAACAGTCCATCTTGGAATTTATAGTTACTCAGCACATTCACCGGTTCGGTACCGCTTCCTCGATAGTCTTTCAGGTGGACATACTCCATGTCGCGGTCGGTGCGAAGCACCACGCGGCACACCAGTTCCTCACCTACGGAAACCGAGCCATCCGCATCCTTTCCATTCACTTCGACCAGAACAGGGCCAGTCTCTCTGAGGATCCGCTTATAGAGTTTCTTCTCAAGCTTGAGCGGATTCCCCTCGGTCGGTGTGATTTTGTCGATCGACTCAAGGTACTGCCAATGCAAACTTCCCCAACTCACGCCAGCGTCCGACTTGCTAGCCGTTACCTTCCCCATCTCTGGCTTGATTTCGTTACCGGTGAATTTGTGCTCATAAAAGCCTGTTCCAGCCTCAACATTCTCAGGGACGATGGTCATATCTGCAACTTGGACCGCAACCAATGCATCGGAGGAGAGCCAGTTTTCCCCTCGTCGCAGGAGGGCATAAACAGCATCCGCGGTAGCCTTGGTCGTCTTCCAATTTTGGGTCTGCTTCTGCTTGAGGAGCCAGACTTTACATTCTTCGACTGCTTTTTGGTCGTTAGCCACCTCATCGAATGCTTCGACCATCATGGCTTGTGTTTCGATCGGTGCGTGATACCACCACCATGATCGCTCGGTATCTCGCCAAAACATTCCCATCTCCTCATTGGAGACAGAACGTTCGTCGAGACTCTTTACAATTGCCTGTGGGATTTCTTTGTCACCCATTCGCTTCAAAGCGACGGCGATGTGTGCTTGAGATTGACGATTGATTTGCAGCCAATGCGTGCGGGCTTGGTCCTGCCAAAATCGAAACGGAACGCTGTGCGCATCGGCCACAGCCCGATCGCCGAGGAAGAAACTTCGCCCGTACAGGTATAAAGCAACAGTGTTCGAGAGATGGTTTTTATTAATCGTTCTATCCCCTGAAGGTATCCGATCGTACAACTCGTGCATCCAAGCATCGAGTCTCTCCAAGGCTCGAATCGCGATCGACTCATCGATCCGAACACCCAGATGACGGAGTCGACCGAAACCGGTCACGATATACAGCGACAAGTACTCATTGTCTGGTCCACCCGGGAACCATGGCCACATGCCATTCTCACGTTGCATTTGGGCCAGCTTGGTTATCGCGGAATTCACCTCGGTGTCTAAACGATTGTTATCAAAGAGGATCCCTACATTGCGTCTGGACTGAGATTCTTTGTTCGCGTCTCTCAACCACGGCGTTTCCTCAATCATGACACTCTTGAGATCCTCGTTCTTCTCTAGTGGTGACTTCAACGCATCGGGCTGTGTTTGCCGCCAGACTTCGAAGACTCGCTGGACTTTTGGATCGCTCTGGGCGATATGTCGAGCAAGACTATTCGCGTAGAGTCGATTAAAGGTTTGCTCACTGCAATCGTAGGGGTACTCCATCAGGTACGGGAGTGCGAGGACCGCATACCATGCCGGTTGCGAGGTCATCTGTACGGTGAGCGACTGGTTACGAATCGTCTTGGAATCCCCAGACTCAAGCAATTTCTTGAGCTCAAATTCTTTCTTGGTATTCCCGCGAATAGGGAGAGGGATCGATTCGGTGACCAAAACACGATTGGACAAGACCGGTAACATGCCTTGTTCGCCATCCGACATCTTCTCGGTTGCCGCAATCGTTGTGTAAATGATGGGTTTGGCGCCATCAGGAACACGTAGCTTCCATCGGAAACTCTTGGATTGTTTAGGGCCGAGCTCAAAGACTT
>VGZN01000758.1 GCA_016872635.1 Planctomycetota bacterium
GCCGACCAACCTCAGCCCCACCCGATGCTGAGTTGGTTTAAGATCGACGACGTTCTTCCTTTCGATAGAAAAAAACTGCGTGCGTATGCTCGAATTCGAAAAGCAAAAAAGTGGGAATTAAAAAGCCGTGGTGTGGACGTCGAGCTCGAAAAGACGGCTAAAGAACTCGAGACAAGCCAAAGCTCTGGAGAGCGGGTGACGATCCTTTTCACCCGACATGGAACGAAACATCTTGCAATCGTGGCGACGAGAATCGATGAACACGCTCACTGAATTTGATAAACCACCGCGAGGTGTCTTCGTCACAGGGACTGATACCGAAGTCGGAAAAACGTTTTTCTCGGCCAAGAGATTACGGGAACTCCTCGCGCAAGGTGTTCACGTGGGCGCTTACAAGCCTGCTGCGAGCGGTGCTCAGTCCGTCCAAGAAAGCGATGCGTACCAATTATGGTCAGCGATCGGAAAGATTCAAAGCATCGACTGGGTGAATCCTCAATCGTTCAAGGCGCCTGTGGCTCCACCGATCGCGGCTGAGTTGGAAGGCAAAACTGTCGACGATCAACAAATGATCGATGGTGTGCGACGATGGCGCGGGCACTGTGACTTTCTACTGGTTGAAGGAGCGGGGGGACTCCTCTCTCCGATCTCTTGGCAACAGACCAACGCGGATATTGCTTGCCAGATCGGCTATCCACTTTGGATCATTGCTCCAAATCGACTTGGAGTCGTTCACCAGATCCTAGCAACCGTTTCGGTCGCAATCCAGCGCGATCTCGTCGTCGACGAAGTGGTGCTCAATGATGTTCTTCCGACATCGAACGACGAAGCCGCGCAAAACAATGAGAGACTGCTCACACCATTCTTGAAACGGATCAGCCCAAAGACCGTCTTGCGATGGAATCGATTCCAAGGCTAGCAATCCATGCAATCGATGAAGGAAATGTCCCACTGATCACTTCTCGTCACTAGCCCAGTCCCCCCGTTTGTTTGGAAACTCCGCGAAACATAGCTCGTCGAGCATTCCCGAATACCGATCCGTCGGAGACTGGGGTCAATCTGTTGGTATCAACGCTTCAGGTTTTACGAGATGGAAAAAATGTCCATGGTCGGACGTGACGATTACAAGCGACTCATCCCATACGTTTTTTTGTTCGATCCAATCAAAGACAGTCGCTACGGCAGCCTCACCGCTGAGAACAGCACCGATAGAACTATCGATGTTGTTTCCGTGATTTGCCCAATCGACATCACCCGACTCAACCATTAACCAAAAACCCTGATCTCGTTTCTCGAGCACTTTAATTGCGGATGCAGTCAACTGCGCGAGGGTTGGATTTTCTCGAACGTCGGATTCCTTGTAAACTTCGGGGCCCTTGATGGTCGCTACCGGTCGATAATCCCCGTTGGCGGTTTGGAATGGCAGGTGCCCATTTATCGCGCCAAAGAATCCTAACAAGCGATGCTCGCCAAGAACCGCCTCGTTCGTGGCTGAGTCGAGAACTTCCGATCCAAGTTTTCCCGGCGTTCGCTCGGCAACGATGTACATAGCACCCGGCGCGCCCTTCTTTATGTCCACTGCATCGCGATCAATATCCGCTAGATACCGGTTGCCGGGTACGAAATTCTCACCCTGGCCGGTCCCCTTGTCCGTCATCTCGCCCCAACCTCCCCCGAGCAACACGTCCAATCCCGGATAAGGATTATTGCGATGGGAGACCGAGGGCAGACCGAGCATGTCACGAGAGATATCTTGATAGTCATCCCGACTCACGTTGACAGCGTACGAGGCGGCGGGAGTCGCATGACAGATCGGTACGCTCGTTACCGCTCCTACGGCAAAACCCTTTTCCCGCTGAGCCCACTGCGCGATCGTTTCCGCGTGCCGCTGGTCTGGAAAAATATTGATCGCGCCGTTGAGTATTTTCACACCGGACGTCATCGAACTCGCCGATGACGAGGAATCGGTATACGCGTGAGGTGATTGCTTGTTCCGCCCAATGGGGTATTCAATATCCGCTTCCTTTTCCCAAGGAGCACTGCCAGCGAATCGCCAATCGTAGCCTCCAAATTTCGTGGCAGGTTTTTTATCGATTTGAGCATCGACATCGGTTTCTACTTCATCTCCTAAAGGGGACGACACAAAGTAGCCAAAATCGGTTTGGCAACGGTTGTAATCCTGGAAAAGCAGCCCCGATCCACGCCCGGACTCGTACGGAATCTTTCGCGTTTTGTA
>VGZN01000759.1 GCA_016872635.1 Planctomycetota bacterium
GTCTTTGCCGAGGAAGAGTGGTATCTTCATCTTGCGAACCTGGGCTGCACCTTCTTCGATGACTTCTCGCATGCGAACCACTTGGCGTCGTTCGTTGGGGACTTCTATTCCGACGGTGTTTTTTCCCGGGATCGGAGCCACAATTCGCACGCTGGGGACTCTTAATGCAATCGCCAAGTCTTCCGCCAAGCCGGTGATTTTGGAAAGACGCAATCCCGCTTCGAGTTCGATTTCGTATTGGGCGATGACCGGACCGGTTTCGATCTCAACGACTCGGATGTTAAATCCAAAGTTTCCGAAGGTTTGCTCGAGGACTCGTGCTTTTCGCTTTACCTCTTCGGTTTGTTCGTCGTAGGAGAAGTCATCCCCTTCGGTCAGTAGATCCAGGCCTGGGAGCACATACTCCTCAGCACCTTCGGGAAGCTTGGTATCGTTCAATTCGTTGTAGAGATTGTTTTTCTCAGCTTCCGGGTCGTCTTGGATTTTCTTTCCAGTCTTTACCTTGGGGCCAGAGTCTTGTGGCAAGTGGGATGCGTCGGCGCGCAGCATTCCGGCTTTGCTACGACCTTTTTTCGCGACGGGTAGATCCTCGATGATTTCTTCTTCGATCGCTTCCTCGTCTACCTCACCCTCTTCATGGAAATCACCGTCCTCTTCAGACTCCGCATACTCATAATCGTCTTCGGCTTCGCCGTCGCCAATCTCCGTTGCTTCTTCTTCAAACGCTTCGTCATCCTCCAGGTACTCGGAATCGGAGTCGAGCAATTCGTCTTCAACGGGTTCTTCGGAATCCTCCGATCGATCTTTGTTGAGGTTTGACGCCGGTCCGAGTCCGTGGGGTTTCGGTTTCGGTGTGACCAAGTCGGTTCTGCCAATCGCCTTGGAACTGCTTGTAAGGTCGGCGGTAGAAAAGCTCGTCGTTGCGCGACGGCCGATGCGGATGGCAGGACCATCGGAATCAGGATTGCTATCGACGGACTCAACCGTCTCCAGCGAATCGCTAGGGCTCAAGGACTCGGGCAAGTCCGTTCTGTGAATGTTTGGATCGATTGGGGCCATTTTTGCCGACGGGCTTGTTGTTGCCTCGACGAGATTTCCGGCAGAATACGGCTGGCGAGCGGATTCAATAAAGCTCGCGATTTCTTCAGGAGCGACGGTGGAGCTGATCGATGCCGGATTCGTGCGCATTGTCAATGACGCGGGAAGATCGGATCGGGTCGGTGAAAATGTTCCAGAGAGTATTTCCCGGTGACGCTTCAAGGACCATTGCGGAATCCCAAAGTACTTGGCGGCTATCATACTACCCGTAGCGGCATACCCAAAGTATCTCAAAATGGCGTACTCGGTACTAAGAAGCAATCCACCGACGAAACAGCTCAATACCAGAATCACTCCTCCTCCGTGCGCAAGATTCCGGTCCATCCACAGGTTGGTCAGGGCCCCCAAATAGCCTCCGCCCCCCATAGGGACAGAGAGATTGGGGTGAAGCCCGAATCTGCCGGGCAGGGTGCAAATCGCTACGAAAACCAAGCTCCAGCCGATGCTTCTCCCCATGGGTGATGCCCATGGCCTTTGCCGCAAGCAGACCACACCTGACAGGCCGGTCAAAAAGAGCACCAAATAGGCCCCAATACCGGTCCCCTGCAAAAGTGCTTGGCTGATAATCGCTCCAACGACTCCACATGCATTCTGAATTTTGGCGTTGGGGGGGAAAGCCTTGGGGGAGTACCACTGTTCCGTACTTCCTGAAGCAGGCTTTCCAAAGACTCGCGAAAGATCGTCCGCTGGGTCGTACGTAATCAACGACAATCCGATCAAGGCTGCGAGTGCAAACATGCAAGTACCCACCAAGTCCCAACGAATAGAACGCGGATTGGAGGAAGTGCTTTTTTCTTCGGTCATCGCGGGTGAACTTTGAATGGGGAATCGCAACGCGTTCCGCCGTTGCTCCAGATCGGATCTGTACCAGTGGAACAACCCAGTTCCAACATGAGGCATAGACCTTATTGGCGTCATTGCATAAAAGCGATCTCGCCAATTCTTTGGTAACGGCGTTGTGCGCCATCGAAATTGTAGAAAACCGAATCCGCCAAGGCGGAAAATCCTAAGCCCCTCGTTACACAAAGCACCTTCGAAATTGCTGATCAACCGGTTGCAATCCCTACTATCGATACAATCGGTAGGCTTCCTCGTAAGGGGCGGGCGATGAACTGCAGCAAACCCTGGAG
>VGZN01000760.1 GCA_016872635.1 Planctomycetota bacterium
AGATGTGGCCGTACCGAGATTGGGTGATACAAGCGTTCAACAATGACATACCATTCGACCAATTCACGGTCGAACAAATCGCAGGAGATCTACTAGAGAACGCAACGCAAAGCCAAAAAATCGCCACTGCGTTTCACCGAACGACACTGGCCAATGATGAAGGTGGAACGGACGACGAAGAGTACCGTGTCGCAGCCGTGAAAGACCGTGTCGATACCACCATCCAAGTATGGATGGGATTCACCATGGGATGCGCAAAGTGCCATTCGCACAAATACGATCCTATTTCCATGGAAGACTATTACCGTTTCTACGCTATCTTCAATCAGACGGAAGATGCCGACAGGTACGATGACGAGCCTCGATTCGCGATTCCTTCGTTCACCCAACAGTCTGAACTCGCCAAACTTGCTCATGAGAAACGGCAGAACTCCGAAGCTCTGGATGCAGCGCGAAAGCAAGTCTCGGCGGAGATCGAAAAGTCTTGGACTATGGCCAAACCAATCGCAGCGACTGCAGAAAGCAATGCGCCACTCATCCTCGAGGAGGACTATAGCGTGCGAGCAGCAGCGGATCGCCCAGAACGGGACACCTACACCATCGACTTTCACCTCCCGTCAGGAACATACCGTCATCTGCGACTCGATGCGCTCCATGCAAAGGCCAATCCATCCGATCCAACTGCTCGACTCGGTATCAATGCTAACGACCCGAATTTCGTCATCACGGATTTGAAGTTCCGCGTCATCCCGACGGGCGATAGTGCGGAACCATCACCGATCGGCATTGCCAGTGCAAAGGCGAGTTTCGAACAGAACGGTTGGTCCATCCAAGGTGTCTTTGATGACGATCCGAAGTCGGGTTGGGCGATTTCTCCTCGGCAAACGCAAGAACATTGGGGTATTTTCCATCTCAAGGAGCCTTTAAGCGTCGGGCGAGATTCAATACTCCAGGCTACGATCACCCAAAATTACGGTAACCGCTTGCTGCTCCATCGCATGCGCCTTTACTACAACACCTCGCAGGGGCAATCCCCCCTTTATGCAGACGACCACCCCTCGGTCAAAGAACTCGCAGCGAGGTCCTTGGAACTCGACAAACAGACAGCAACTCTTCGCGACGCGATTCCAAAACTCCCAATTCTCAAGGAACTCCCGAGTTCGAATCGGCGAGCTACCAAGATCCATCAACGGGGTAGTTTTCTCGACCCAGGCGCCGAGGTATCACCACAACTCCCTAAGCTCTTCACCCCAAAGATCGAACAATCGATCCCAGATAGGTTAGCAGCAGCGCAATGGCTCGTGGACCCCGCCAATCCGCTAACTCCACGCGTTATGGCAAACCGAATCTGGAGCCAACTCTTCGGAAGGGGGCTTGTCGAAACCGAGGAAGATTTCGGAGCCCAAGGTTCCTTGCCAACCCATCCGGAACTGCTCGATTGGTTGGCCATTGAATACCGAGATCACCATCGCTGGTCTTTGAAGAAATTGTTGCGAACCATCGTTCTGTCCAACACTTACCAACAGTCCTGTAAACTCGACGACACGCGTCGAGCTATCGACCCTCGGAACAATTGGTTCAGTCGCTCGCCACGGTTCCGACTCTCGGCCGAAGTCATACGCGATCAAGCACTCGCGATTTCCGGACTCCTTTCGCACAAGCTGGGGGGCCCGCCAGTAATGCCCCCTCAACCCGATGGATTGTGGCGTTCTACGTATTCCAGCGCGAAATGGATTACAAGTCCCGATGAAGACCGATTCCGACGAGGCATCTATACGTATTGGAAGAGAACGACACCCTATCCGTCCATGGAGACCTTTGATGCAACCACTCGAGAAGTCTGCCAAATTCGACGTATCTCAACGAACACTCCGCTTCAGGCCTTGGTCACCTTGAACGACCCTGTCTACGTGGAAGCATCGATTGCGATGGCAATCCGTTGGTGCGAACTGGGTAGCGACGATGAAACACGATTGCAAAAGGGCTTCCAGGAAGCGATTGCTCGCCCCATCGCACCGTTAGAGATTGGCAAATTGCGAGACTTATTGCAGCGAGCGCGAATCCATTTCCAAAACCACCCGGACGCAGCTACGGAGTTTTTGTCCGAGTACCCGCTCGCGATCAACAAATCCATCCAAAGTGCTGAACTCGCAGCTTGGGCCAGCGTCACCAGCGCGGTGCTAAGCCTCGATGAGCTCCTCACGCGTCCATAAAGTCCAACTACG
>VGZN01000761.1 GCA_016872635.1 Planctomycetota bacterium
GCTGGTGATTGTGGTGGCGCTTGCCACGGTATTTCGATACCTGCCCGATCGTCATCGAGTTGTCCTTCTTCTGATCATTTTGACGGCATTTGGATCAACTGGCTATTTCCTCTTTGCATCGATCAATCCCAGTTCTTGGACTGCCTTTGGAGTCGGAGTTGGCTGGATTGCAGTACACGCATCGCTCGCGCCGGGGCAACTAACTCGTAGTCGTCGATTGGTATTGGCAGTACTTGGAATCCTGATCTCCGGAATGGCCATCGGTAGTCGAGAAGATGCACCTGCGTTCCTTGCGCTCGCAGCTCTTCTCGTCTGTGCGCATGTGCTCTTGCTGCGCTATCGACGACATGGTCGCACAGTGCTAGCTATGGCGATGCTCGTGGCGGTAATTCTGGGTGTCCTACTGGAGTTGGCGTCACCGTTGCAACCGTCTTACTTTTTCCGAGAACTGTACACGTATGCACCTGGCGAGCCGGACAATGTGGCATTTTTTTCGCACAACTTGCTGTCATCCCCAACCTACGCCGTTAATGCTTTGGGGACAATTCCCAGCATGACGCGTGTTCCGCTGCCAGACGTAATTGGAGTGTTGGGAGTTCTCGTGCTTGGGCTCTTTATCGTCTTGTGCCACAAAAGAGGTTCTCGAATACAAATAACATTTGCCGCCATAACGCTCTCCGCAATCTGGATTACGATTATGTCCCAGGTTGCTTCGGTTGACGCGAGAGACATCGGGGGTGTGGAACCTCGCTATGTCTATCCACTTCTGTTGCTGGCAGTGGGATGGTGGTTTATGCTGGGGCCAGAGGACCTGAATTCAAAAGCCGGCCCTCATTTCAAATCTGCATCAATTGTTGCAGTTGGTTGTTTTTCATTAATGACGTTTACGATTGCAGAACGCTACACGGATGGCCAGACACTCGGACTTCGATACATTCCAGATGGACCCGACAATTGGTGGTGGACATCAATGCCGATAGGTCCGAATGTTGTGGTTGTTTTCGCATCGGTCTTTCTTGTGAAATTTTTCCGCGAAGTGAGCAAGATATTTCTCGTTGTACCATCTGAAACTCGAGTTCCCGAATGAAGTTCGGCACTTTCATTCGACTATTGGTTGGCATACTCCTTTTTTTTGGTGGAATAGGAATTTGGAATTCTCGACTCAGCTTTGATTCTGAGACAATTCTTCGAAGTCGCATACCGGATCGCCTACAGATGATTTCCGCCGGTCGCACTGCCGACCTTGAAGATGTATGTGAGATAGCGAAGTCAGGACGAGGATGGGTACTGTTTGTCTTGGATGCGACACTCACAAATGACAACCAATTTCGAACCTTCTTTGAAACTGCAGAAGAACGCGTAGGCCTATGGGTTGAATACGATGCAGGATTACTTCGTCTTGGACTTGGTCTCGGTCCCGACAGCATCGATTCCAACCTCGGGATACCAATTCGATTTGTACGAAACAAGGAGCGTATAAACGTACTGATTGGTGTCAAACAAGAGGAAACTCGCGTCGTTTCAAATTCGCTAGATGTTCGGACCGCTTGGCCAGGAGATCTCGCTCCGATATGGCAGTGCGATTCTGTTCAGTTTGCCGATAACTCTCGCGAGTTAACCGAGGGCCACAAATGCCAAAGTTGTGATATTCGTTTGCGCTACGCAACAGGAAGCAACATCGCAGAGCTTGACTCTCTTCTGAACTCTATTTCGAATGTTCGCCGTTTGTCGGTGAGAAGTTGGTCCGGAACGGCGCTCTCCGTTGCGGGAGGTTTAGTCATCTTGAATTTGTTTCCAAGACTCCGACGATCAAGCAGGGCGAATACTCGATCCATCAGATAACTTCACCTGAATTCGAATGCTTGTCATCTGGCAAATTACACTATGTTGTTGCGACTAATGCCTAACTACGTTTAGGCAAACCGCCTCATTTTCGCCGATGATGACGTGTTGTCTGACTTCAATTTGATTAGGTCCTTAGTGTGTTGAGAGTGATTGCACAAAATCGAACAAATATCAATGATCAGAGTCAGGGAACTGAGACCTGTGTATTTGTTGATAACTACGTTGCCGGAGGAGTCGACACTTTCATTCGTCTTCTGATTCCGAAACTCTCTGGCTCTTC
Organism: Planctomycetota bacterium; assembly: GCA_016872635.1. GTDB lineage: Bacteria > Planctomycetota > Planctomycetia > Pirellulales > Pirellulaceae > JBKCUI01. Next base: position 2,126 of record VGZN01000761.1, read on the forward strand.
GAGCAAATTGCTTCTCATAGTTAACCAGAATTATCCCGACCTCAGTCGACTGCGAGCCGCTTGCGAGAGTTATGCGAGGATCGTTGTCTATTCT
>VGZN01000762.1 GCA_016872635.1 Planctomycetota bacterium
CCAGCCAGCCAATTGAAAATAGAACTCTTACCGACATTGGGTCGGCCGACGATCGCAACACGTGGGACAGGCATTCAAAACTTCTTTGGGTTTGCGGTTCTCTATCAATACGTGGCAATTTCGCACCATCTTAGTCGTCAATTCGCAATCCGTCGTTACCGAAAATGCTTATTTGCGACGAGGTTACTTGATCGCACCACTGCGGAGATCCCACGCATCCATCCACTCAATCCCCATCGATTCGGCTTTAAAATCGCGCAGCAGTCGAGAATGCATATCCGGAAAATGTCCAGCTCCGTAAAAAACTCCTACGTTTCGATGGCCGGTCTTCAACTCCCGTTCCATCACTTCAAATGCCTTTGCATTGCGCTCTGTCAGAAGTGTGCTCTTTCCATCTTTGTCTGCCAAGCCGGCCATCTGATTGTCCATAGAATCGAACTGCTTGGCCATGGCTCGCCGCATTTTCAGGGCATCGCCACTCAGCATAGCAGCCATCATGTCAGCTTGTGCCTCAGTATTTTTCTTAGATCCCTGGGTCGCAAACCCAGCACCCATGATACGAGCAAACATGCTAACAAGACCATCATTTCGACGAGCCATATCCTCCCCAAACTCCTCCGGACTCATATCAGCGTGCACGAAGTTTTTTGGGGAATAGTCAATCTCCTCCAACTGGAAAGCCAATTTCAACGAATCCTTCATTCCGGTTTGGATGGAACCGACAGGGTTGATACCTCGACGCTGCCTACCTTTGCTCGGCTTGTCATCAGGGTTAGCAACCAACTCGTAAAGGACAACGTCATACCCCTTGAAACGCTCATTCAATTCCTCGTAATAGGCCTTTTCCCCGATGTGAACGGCACCGATCAAATCGATGACAGCCCCCTCAAAGTCTCCAGAAGAGATGCGGTAACGTGCCACCGCTGTTTGTAGAGCTCTCGGCTCCCCTTTGCCATCCACATCAACGCGGGTGAACGCGGGAGCCTTCTCTTTTTTACTCGAACTTTCCTGAGAGCCTTTCGCATCCGGTTGCTTTTGACCCACCTTTGGCTGTGACGACGCCGAAGGCGGCTCCGTTGCGGCAACCGTTTGTTCTGTGAGTTCGCACTCCAAGCCCACGAACCAGGAAATAGCGATACACGCCGCAGCGAGCGACAAAACACCAACACGCGATCGAATGCACGCCATCATATTTTCAACCCGTACCTGCAAACCTAACCAAATGGAAACACACGGCAAGCGATCGTTTTCGCTGCTTTGTTTTTTGCACGTATCATTTATATCCACCGAGCTATCCTCCATCCACCTCCAGCCTTCGCTTGACCACGTCCCAACCGCAATTATTCCTGCGATTATGGCAAACACGCTCCTCGAAAAACTCTTTGCAACCTTTTTGAAAAGTTCGCACTTGAAAATTATGACGCCGCGTCAATAATTGACATTATGGTTGAACTTACGAGAAAACAGCGGGAAATCGAGAAGCGAACGCAGGAGATCCTGAGGGTTGCCAAACCGATTTTGGTGCGGGAAGGATTCCATGCCTTGAGCATGGATCGGGTTGCCGCAGCCATGGAATACGCGAAGGGGACCATCTACAACCATTTCCCCCACAAGGAGGAAATCGTGTTGGCATTGGCCATCGAATCGATGGCATTGCGGAGGAAACTGTTCCAGACCGCTGCCGGTTGGGATGCGCCGCATCGCGTTCGCTTGATGGCGATTGGATGTGCGTGCGAGTTCTACACGCAGCACTGCAGCGATGACTTTGCCATCGAGCAATGGATTCGAAACGTCAACGTTTGGGACAAATCATCGACAGCCCGCCAAGACTTGATTCGCCGATGCGAAGGGGAGTGCATGGCGATCGTTTCGTCCGTAGTCCACGCTGGCGTCGCCTCGAACGAGCTTGTGCTTAATCAAGCCCTCACAGCAGAGGAGTTCGTCTTCGGTTTTTGGGCGATCACGTTTGGATCACAGATTCTGACCGCCAGCAGCCCCTCGCTGGCCGCGGTCGGCATTCTCGACCCACGCCGGGCTATACGCATCCATTGCTGCACTCTCCTCAACGGGTATCGCTGGCAACCCATCATGGATACCGACGCGTATTTGAATCGTGCCGAAGAACTCTCGACCTCGATCCAATCCGAGTTTAGCCGAGTACGTGCGGAGCACTACACATCATGAACAACACCGCCTCGAACCTCTTCAATACCCTTCC
>VGZN01000763.1 GCA_016872635.1 Planctomycetota bacterium
CGCGGGCCAATCTCCTGTCTTCCACTCCCCAAGGAGCCGATCCCGGATCAGTTGTTCGATATCCGCCTCGGAATGCCCGCTAACCGATCCACTCCGCATTCCAAACCGTCCCCCCAAAACCACGACCGTGACCCCGGTCTCCACCGTGTACTCGATCGAGGAACTCGCCGGCAGGCGTTCCTTTCCGTCGATGCTCACGAGACCCCTGAGGCATTCCTGTGATTGAATGGGACCGGTGGCATCGGTGGGCACCCACCGGAACACCAACTCCTCCCAGTTCGCGGAGCTTGAGGCGACCCGATACGGTCCATCCAAATCCAACTGGGGATTCAATTGTACGCAGGTGACCACATCCGGCCGGTCTGGTTTTGCCTTGGATGGTTCGAGATCCTCTTGAAGCTCGATCAATACACCCGCGGCAACCCGTTCCGGCAGAGCCTCACGATCCGAAACAGGCCCATCGGGGCTGTGGGAATTGTCCGGTGAACCCTGTTTGGCGATCTTCGGTCGGTAGGGCGCGATCTTGATCGGGAAGTAGCATCGGGTGGCGTGGGTATCCATCTCGATCTTCAAGCAGAATAAATCCTGAAGGAACAGATCGCTGGTATGGAGCACAACCCCACGCGGACTCACCCAGGTAGCATACCTTGAGTGGATTCGGGCAACCTCGACCACGGCCTTCCGGATGGTCCGCTCCGAATCGTCGAAATCGAGGCAGATTCCCTCGTCGACGGGCCAACGCAGCCCGGTGCCCTTCCAACTTGCCGAAATATCCCTTCGAATAAACACCGCAGGCCATGGGTCATCGCTGGCCGCGCTTTCCAAAAGTTCCTTGAGGTCCCCGTCCCATTCGATTTCCCAGTCTTCCGATGCCCTCATTCTGCCGTTACGCGAATGCTGCTTGAGTCGACGGGGATCCCAATTGAGCCCAAAACGAGCAAATTTCTCGCGGCGTATCGGTGCATCCACCCGCAGGACTGGCAGGATGCTGAAAAGATGGCTGATCAGCGGGGCGGAGGCTTCGGGACTGACAAAGACCGGGAAGACTGGACGGGCCTTGTTGACGGTTGAATTTCCATTCTTGATCACGAACACCAGCAGCACCAACCCCTCCGGTTTTCCGCGACTGAGGGCCATATAAAGGTCAGACCGTTTTTCGTAGGGAAGATCACCGGGCACCACCAACCACCGGATTCCCTTGGCCTCGAAATACGCCGAGTTCAGCACTTGGGCCTGATCCAAGAGTTCTCCAATGATCAGCTCGGTCAAGCCCGGCGGAACAGGCGTCGGACCGTTGGCGGCTCGAGGGAAACCGATCTTTTCATCAGGCACAACGGCCCGGATCTGGACCGCCAGCGTCCGGAGAGCTTCGTCAGGCCGCGCCGTGCCTGAGATCGTGATTTCGAGAGCATCGATCGGAGGGTTCGCGAAACGCTGCAGGCGGATGAAACGACCCGCCATCGACCCGTCCCCCCCGAACAGGCGCAGCGCAAGTCGCTGACGGACGACGGAAAGCATGCCGTCCTTCGGAACCTCATCGGGATCGTCTTCCGACAAGTTTGAGCCTCCGATAACCACCTGGGCGATCCGACCTTCTGCTGAAAGTGCAAGACGATGCTTGTCGAGGAGAAAGGGCAAGTGGACACGCCAGCGCAGATCGGCCGACATCCGATCCAGCCCATCGACCAGAATGACCTCGATCGACAGCAGCAACGCGCGGACCCTCTCATCGTCCCATTTGGAATCGAGGAAGGCAGCGTCGTATTCGTCCGGAGTGGCGATCAGGATCTCCGGAGGCAATTGCTCCTTTTGATAAGCGGTGCGTGCTCTGGGACCGCATTGATCGAGCATCTCCGAATCGGTCAGCCCCCCAACCTCGATAAGATGATGAAACTCCGCGTCGGCTAGGATCTTTTGGATGGCCTGCCTCTGAGCCTTCTTTTCGTCGTCGTTGGCGACCAGAATCAGGACCCGCTGCCCTCGTGCCGCAACGGCGTAGACGGCGCAGGCGTGCAACAGGCTCGTCAACCCTGCTAGCGGACCGACTGACTCGACATAAAGATCTGCAAGCCGCGCGATCTCGAACCGGTGCCGGTTCGGAGAGGCGAATGCGGAGTAGGTCTCCTTCTGTGCTTGTAACCAAGTGAGAAGGAATCTATCGAAGCAATCTTCCTGCCCCTTGCTTGGGACGCGATTTCCAAACACCCA
>VGZN01000764.1 GCA_016872635.1 Planctomycetota bacterium
TACCTCCACCGGCGAAGAGGATCGACATAGCGTTTGCCCAGTGGTCGCGTCCAGGTTTTGATTGTCCGGGCAATGTACTGATGGTGGGTGTGCGTCCGAACTCGCCGAGCGCGATGACCATGGTGTTCTCAAGCAATCCCCGAGCGTCCAGGTCGTTGATCAAAGCAGCAACGGTTTGGTCCCATGAGGGGAGTCGTGTTTTGAGGGCCCCGAACAGATCGGAATGGTGATCCCATCCTCCGTCGTAGATCGTGACGAACGGGACGCCGGCTTCGACGAGCCGTCGAGCCAAGAGAGCCCGTTGTCCGAAGCTGTTGCGTCCATACATGTCGCGGGTCGCGTCGGATTCCGTGTCGATATCGAATGCCTTTTGCGCTTCTGGGGTGGTGATCAATTCGAGACCTTGGTGGAAGAACTCATCGACGGCGACGACTGGGTCTGCGGTGGCAGGGTCGCTATAGCGAGGGAGCCGATCCACGATGTGTCTCAAATCGCGTCGCGACTGGAAGCGTTCTTCATTAATGCCGCTCGGGAGTTCAACATCGCGCACTCGGAAGTGTTTGTTGTTCGGGTCGCCGCCGACGACGAACGGTGCGTATTTCGCGCCGAGGAAATTTGGGCCACCGGAGCGCGACATGCTGGGCATCGAAAAATAGGGAGGCAATCCGTGGGGTGCGGGTCGTTCTTTGGCGGCGACGGAGCCCATGCTCGGGTGAAAACTGACGAAGGCGCCGCAGCCGACGGGAATGCGTGGTGGGGCGCCGGTCATCATGTAGTGGTTACCCGCACCGTGGTTGCCTTGGTTATGGCAAACCGAACGGACGATAGCGTACTTGTTCGCGATCGAGGCGAGTTGAGGAAGGTGCTCGCAGATCTGGATACCCGGAACGTTGGTGTTGATCGGTTGGAACTCGCCCCGAATTTCGACAGGAGCTTCAGGCTTGGGATCAAACGTCTCGAAGTGGGTTGGTCCACCATCCATCCAGATCAAGATGCAGCTGGCTGGTTTTTTACCCGGTCGATCCAAGGCGCAGGCTCGCTGTAGATGGAGCAGTTGGGATAAACTGCCACCGGCAAGTCCCGCGATACCTAGTTGAAGCCAGTTTCGTCTCAGCATGGTTTAATCCTTGTGAGTGAACTCCGGAGAGTTGACCATGGACCAGAGGATATCTTCGACCAACTTCTTGCGGTCTGTGTTGGGTTTCCCAAATTCAGCCACCAAATCGGCGAGTTCTGTTGGATTGGGTAATCGCGCAAATGCTGCGAGGTAAAGTTCTTCGATGATTTTGTCCGGTGTGACCTCGCTTTTGGCGAGCCGTTCGCAGAGACCTTTTTCGGCGGTGATCTTCGCCGCGATCGCAGGCGCGTTCATCAGGTGTAGGGATTGAACAACCGTCGAGTCTGGGAGCCGTTCGCAAGGTGGGTCTTGATTGGCATCGGGTCGGCCGAAGGCATCGAGAAGTTCGGATTCCGTGCGATGCGTCCAGAGTTGCATCGCCCGTGTTCCGACAGGCATGCCGCTGAAGGTGTGATTGGTTTCTGTGATGTCGGTGATGGCGTCTGCTAAAACTTCTGCACGTAGCCGCTGACGGTAGTGTCGCGAGTAGTTTCGATTATCCCAACGATTGGTTTCGTTTGGCTCTGAGGATAAAGAGTAGGCGTGAGATCGCATGATCGTCCGTAGCAATTCCTTTTGGTCGAATTGGACCGTACGGAAGTGAGCCGCAAGTCGATCGAGGAGCGCGGGGTTACTAGGCGGATTGGTAGCTCGTAAATCATCGACGGGATCGACGATGCCAACGCCGAACAGTTCCGCCCAGACTCGATTGACGGCTACTTTGGCAAAGGTCGGATTGCTCTCGCTGACCATCCAATCGACGAGTGCATCGCGTGGGTCCTCTCCTTCTTTGATCTCAACTGTAGCACCGCGAAGCGTGGTGGGTGGGAGTGGCTTGCCCGTCAACGGGTGTTTGACGACGCCTCCTTGGCGTACCAAGATCACTTCTTCGCCACCCGAGATCGGAGGAGACAGTCCGGTCCCTTTGTAGCCGACGTTCGCAAAAAAAGCTGCGAAGGAATAGAAATCTTTTTGTCCGTAGACTTCGAAGGGATGTTGATGGCATTTCGCGCATTCCAATCGAACTCCGAGGAACAGTTGGCTGGCGAGGGTTACGATTTCATCCGGTTCACGGCGATCTCGAAA
>VGZN01000765.1 GCA_016872635.1 Planctomycetota bacterium
TCACGTTGGGTGCGTGCTTTGCATGTAGGGCGACGCAATCGACCGGCTGTTGTAAGCAGCAAGGCGCTAGCCGGTGGTTTGTTGCTCGTCACGAATACCATGCTCGCGATGGCGGGTTCCAGCATCCCGAAAGAGACCGACGGCTAGCGCCGAAGTCGCTCACGTTGGGTGCATGCTTTGACAGTAATCTCATATCGCCGATCGGCGAATGTCCAGTTACACTACTAAAGATAGCATCGGATACGAAACTGCTCGGCGAAACGATTGGCAACTAGAAAACTACGACAATGGGTGGCTTGGACTACAACACGCGTTTGGTCATCTTTGGATCGGGCATTTTGGGCGCGGTCTGTGGGTTGGTGGGTGTCTATTTGCTATTGCGCAAGCGATCGTTGATCGGGGACGCGATTTGCCATGCATCGCTGCCAGGCATTGCCCTAGGTTTTTTCATTAGCGTGTGGGCAGGTGGCAACGGTCGCGACCCGATCTACTTGATGGCCGGTGCGGCAGTGACAGGTGTCGTGGGTGCCTTAACCGTGTTGGCGATTCGTCGTTGGACGAATTTGAAAGACGATGCGGCTCTGGGGATTGTGCTCAGTGTATTCTTTGGGATGGGGATGGCTCTGCTGAGTTTGGTCCAGCAGACAGAACAAGGGAACGCGGCAGGGATCGAAGGTTTCATCTACGGCAATACGGCAGGGATCATGGCGTACGATGCGATCTTGATCGCTGTAGCAAGCGGCATTGTAGGCGTCACGATCTTGTTATTGCGCAAGGAATTGCAGTTACTCTGTTTCGATGCATCGTTTGCTGCATCTCAAGGTTGGCCGACATTCCGACTCGACTTGATTTTGCTCGCGTGTGTATTGATCGTGGTGATTGTCGGGACGAGTGTGGTGGGCGTGCTATTGATCATCGCAATGGTAGTCATTCCCCCTGCGTCCGCGCGGTTTTGGTCAGATCGCCTTCAGTGGAATCTCATGGCGAGCATGCTGATCGGGGTGTTGGCAGGAGCGTTAGGTGCGACGAGCAGCCTGGTGATTGAGCGTGTCCCGTCGGGGGCGGCGATGGTGTTGTATGCTGCGTTGATTTTTGCGATCAGTTTGGTGTTTGGTAGCAAACGCGGTTTGCTGTGGCGATCGTTACGGTTACGGACACTCAAGCGACAAGCGGACGACGAGCACATCTTGCGATCGATGTACGAGTGGTTGGAGACGCGGCAGATGGCACCGGATCGGCATGGTGCGGTACGGTCGAACGCGATGCCGCTCCAGGGTTTGTCGCAATTGCATGCATGGAGCCCGATGCGTTTTCGAAGTGTAGTGAACCGATTGATCCGTGGAGGTTGGCTCGTTCCGTTGCCTGAAGGAGTGATCGCCTTGACCGCCAGTGGAATCCAGCAGTCGCATCGCGCAATCCGTCGGCATCGTTTATTGGAGCATTATTTTGCGAGGTGGGCCGAGCTAACGCCGGACGCGATTGACCGGAGCGCAGACTACACCGAGCACGCGCTGGATGATGAGTTGTTGGCGATGTTGGAGCGCGATGCGATGGTGGTCGGTGGAAGTTTGGATACACCACCTAGCATCCATCCCATCGGCTAATCGGAGAAGCGTAGATGATCGTCGGAGAAACTTTGCAGCGGTATCCGAAGACCCCACCTCTTTTCTTTTCCATACTCGAGAATCGCTCGGCCAGGAGCCGCATAAGAAACTGCGTTGGAATTGGATGGGTGCCCAGGGGATGTTTGAAGGAGGAGCCTTCAAATCTTGTGAGATGGGGTTATAACTAGGAAAGCATTAAGTCCTCGTAGCTCAATTGGATAGAGCGTCGGCCTCCGAAGCCGAAGGTTGTGGGTTCGACCCCCGCCGAGGATATTTTTTCACACGAAGACGCGATGCAAAGAGCCCGGATTGTGATTGCTTTATTCACCGACGGCTAGCGCCGAAGTCGCTTACAAAACCATCATGCGTTGGTGCATTTTCGGCTGTTGTGAGCAGCAAGGCGCTAGCCGGTGGTTTGATGATTGCTACGAAAATTATGATTGTTGTCGCGGGTTTTGGCGTTGCTAGAGACACCGACGGCTAGCGCCAAAGTCGCTCACAAAACCATCATGCGTTGGTGTATTTTCGGCTGTTGTGAGCAGCAAGGCACTAGCCGGTGGTTTGGTGGTTGCTACAAAT
>VGZN01000766.1 GCA_016872635.1 Planctomycetota bacterium
ACGATCGAAAAACAAGCGGTGTGTCGAAGATGAGCGGAGTTCATCGATGCAACTCGGGATCGTGAACCTCAGCGAGCCGAACGCGCTTGCAACTCTCCGTCAGAGAAGCTCGACACGCGTATGCGATGACCCGCTGAGGTTGGTACCCCAGGCACACGGAAGCACTGCGACTGGAACTTGTTGTTTCGTGATATTCACGAGCCAACTACTCACAGCCTGTAGTGCGCTTAACAGAACTAAAGCCGTAAAGCGATAGTTTTTGGAAAGATCGAGACGCTTCAAAGAACCCACCGAGTTATCCAACTTGACGATGCATAGGAAGGACGGTTGCGGCAAATTCTCGAAGCGTTGCACGCTTTACGGGCGGCTCAAAACTACCAGATCCGTTACCTGCCTCCGAATTGTTCGTCGAAGCCAAGACCCCAACCGCTACTGCCAATGGATCTTCCATCGCGGATTGACCGGAAGCCATTACTCGAATGCTATCCTCGAGTTCGCCCCGAACTACTTTTACTTCACGCGGTGCTTCTATCCCAATCGTGACTCGATTCCCGCTCACTTTGGAAACCACCAAAGTGATATTGTCTCCGATCACGATTCGTTCGCCTTCTTTTCGACTTAGTACTAGCATTTTCGTAGTCCTCCCTGATGTGATGAAACCACTAATTGACAAACATTTTTGACACTTGTTGCTGCCAAATTCGCGTGACTGCTTTTACGCGATCTGGCGACAAGCAACGCTGTCGTACTCGACCCGTTGGAATTGCATCTCAATGCAATCCCAGTTCCAATTCGAACCAATTTCCGAAAAAACGTGCCTTTGAGTAATTTTCACTCAAGTTCATTCGCGGTTTTCGATCGGTGGTTGGGAAGGTTTTTCAAAAAGAGGCCTAAGGCCCACCACTTTTTTCAAAACAAACCCACTTGGTTCCCTCAGCAGTCACTAGCCATTTCGATTTGAGGATTGGTTTTCTCAGATCGAGACAGCTGGTTCGTCAGACTCATTTCCGAGGTTGCAACCAACCAATGTGTCACCACCGAAAGAACCTGAAGGCGTCTGCGTAAGACACGGGTAATAGTGAACTAGTCGCTGACACCTTTGGTCAAACTGAGCAAATCGACAATGGTCAAACTGCGCAAATCGACAAAAATTTTTCTAAAAAGCCTACCCAGGGAACGCTAGCAAACAGGGGTTGGTTATCGCGAGGGCTGCCTCGGGGCTACTTCTTGGCAAAACGAGCGCAGCTTGAGAGCTTTTCGGGTAATCTAGGGATTAGCTTGCCACCCCCCTCAATGGGTGTAGTGTGGTTTTCCTTTCTTCTACGCAAACGAGATTTAAGAACCATGAATTGGGATATTGGTCCTTTACCTTCAATGGAGCCGCGCCGGGTGACTTGGGCGATGCGCGTGGTTCTCGCGACGATGGCGTTGGTCTGTTTGAACCACGTTCCAAGGCTAAATGGCGAAGTGCCAAAGAATGCCAGTACGAAAAACAACGGCGCGAAAAAGATTGTGTTGGTGGCTGGCAAGCCTTCGCACCCACCCAGGATGCATGAGTTCAACGCGGGTGTCCAGATTTTGGCCGATTGCTTGAAAAAATCAGGTACCCCCGTCGAAGTCGACTTCGTGCTGAATGGTTGGCCTAAAGACGAAGCAATCCTTCGAAATGCCGATGCAATCGTCTTCTACATGGATGGTGGCGGTGGGCATGAAGTTGTCCAGGACGCTGGAAAGAGAATGGCCATGGTGAACGAGTTGACGGAAAAGGGGGTGGGGATCGGGTGCATGCACTATGCCGTTGAAATTGTTCCCGACCAAGCTGGTAAAGAATTTAAGCGATGGATCGGGGGGCACTATGAGCACATGTTTTCATGCAATCCGATTTGGGAACCTTCGTTTAGTGCGTTGCCCGAGCATCCGATGACGCGTGGTGTCAAGCCGTTTGCGGTGAAGGATGAATGGTACTTCAACATGAGATTCGTCGACGATCTTCCTGGTAACCAACGCGCTGAAACATCCAGCGGGAAATTTACTCCCATTCTGGTGGCATCTCCTTCGGATGATGTTCGCGACGGTCCTTACGTGTATCCCGCTGGTCCGTATGCGCACATCGAAGAGAACAAAGGTCGAGCTGAGGCGATGCTTTGGGCGGTTGAGCGTCCGGACGGTGGTCGTGGGTTTG
>VGZN01000767.1 GCA_016872635.1 Planctomycetota bacterium
ATGCTGAGAAGCCGCTTTGGGAGCTTCTAGGGGCTATGGACAAACATTTTCCGAACGTGCCACCCGTTGCGGACCCAACCGAAGCCAAAGCTTCGGTGATCTTCAGCCAACCCAATTGTTCTACCAACAAATCTCGAAAGTCGCGCAAGCCTGCGGTTTCTGCCCGGGATTCCAGCAAAATCCAGTAAACTCCAGCCGGGTTTGCAGCAACTCGCGCAGCCGTCAGGCAGCCCGATTGCTTGAGATAATCGAACCGCGAGCCGCCGCTATTTCAATTGGCGCCCGGATTCCCTGCCGCCAAGGGTTTCTTCGAGTTCTCTTTCAACTCAGTTCCAAGTCTTCAATGCCACCCGTCACGGAGTGGAGTTGCCCCGCCATAGCGGCTGCTTGCTTCCTTCATCTCTTATCGAACTTTTCGAAGATTCGATAGGGAACCCGGCCCCGCAAATTCCATCAGGCGCATAAAATCTCCACTTTCCGAGATTCACCGCCTAAAGTTTGCGAATGCCCAAGTCGCCGCCCAGCAACCGCCGGCCCGATGCGATGGAGTTGTTCACCGATCGAGTGAACGAGCAGAAAATCCTTCGCCAATTTCTGGCCCCAGCACAGGCACGGAAAGAAGAAACCACTCTTTTGGTGACGTGTTTTTACGGCGTCGGAGGCGTGGGCAAGACGACCCTCTGCCGCAAAGGTCTCGAACTCGCGCGTACCGAGTTTCCCGAGATCACAACCGTCGCCCACACGAGCTTCGATGACGGCCGTTGGACGCCCCAATCTGGCTTCGCGCAGGTCGCCATCGAGATCTGCCGTGTGATTCAGGAACAGAAAATCGAAGTTGAATTGACCGCGGCGCTGTTGGCTATTTGGAGCAAGGCGGCGGGGCAACAGGGCGGTATCGAAGAGAAATGGCAGTTTGCCTTGGACGCGGTGGACAAGGGGGTCGAAATGGCCGGGATCCCTTGTGGACTTTCTCTCATTGTGAAAGGCGCGCTGCACCTACGCGACCAGGCTCGACGACGCGACCTTCGACGCCGGTTGGAGGAAGTCGGGTTGTGGCCGGCGGATACCGATGGACGAGTGACTCAGGCAGGGATCGAAAAATTGCTACCGCAAGCGCTCTATCACGACATCCGCAACTGGTTGATGCGTGACCCCAGGAGACAGTTGCGGTTGATGCTCGATGGATTCGAGCGAATCCAGAGTCGTGAACACCGTCAAGATGCCCAGTCCGGTGTTTGCGAATGGTGCGGTTACTTCGCGGACCCGGATCAATCTGATGAGCGCGCGCGTTTAAGAGTGGCGGTGTTCGGCCGAGACCGATTGTGTTGGGATGAACTGTATGACGATCCGAGCTGGGGGGCTCATTGGAATCAACATGTTTTGGGTGGTCTCGGGGAGAACGATGCCTGCGACTTTCTCCGCAAAGCGGCCAACTGGCGTGCAGCCAACGGGCAGGAAGATGTGGCTCGGGCGCTGAAAGAAGGGCAGGACGCGATCCTTGATGCCTCGGACGAGCGGATTGCCAGTCATCGATTGTTCCATCCTTACTCCCTGGATCTGGCCGTGGAGATGTTCGACCGGGCGCGTGGTAAAAAGGTCGACCTTGGACGTACGCCGTCTGAGTTGCAGGAGCGTTTCTTGCGCTACCTGGAACCCAAGGAGAAACGCGCCCTCATGATCCTCGCGATGGCCGAGACGTTCAATTCGGCGCTCTTCGACTGGTTGGTAGACCAACGCCTTGTGGAATATGCCCGGCACAGCTTCCACTCGGCTCTTGTCGCCGGGCACTCCTACTTCCTGCCGTTGCCCGGAACCGAGGGCAATTGGCGGTTGCATCGGCAGATGGAGGGGGCGTTGCACAAGGCATGGCAGATTGCCGATGTGCAGAGGCAGGAAGGCCGGCAAGTCCTTGGCCACTTGCTGAGGTATCACGCTCAAGTCATCGGGGACAAATTGGAGAAGGATTGGGGTTCTCCGGATGTGGGGGCGTGGAACCAGGGGATGGAGATTCTGGTCACGCAAGGACCGGAACTGGGGCTGCTGCAAACGGAGGACTGGACTGAGCTTCTCAAGGAACGGCCTTGGTCTATCGATCACCACTTGTGCCTTTACCCAAGGATCGCTTTTCAAGAGAGGGTTCTGCGCGGGGCTAATCAGATTCTTGAGCAGACCATCCCGA
>VGZN01000768.1 GCA_016872635.1 Planctomycetota bacterium
GGAAGAGGCTCCCATGCAAATCCTTGCAAAGATTCTTCGAAAACTAAAAGTTGCGAGTTTTTTCAACCAGAGAGTAATCCTGGTTGAAAATGGACGTCGTTTCCATATTCCCTTGTTTGGGGAATTAGGGTACAGCAATCTTGCGCTTACTGAGCCGTGGATGACCACGTTGTTCAAGAAGCTTCCTGTAGCATTCCAACATGCGAACGGATTGTTTGTCGACGTTGGCGTGAACATAGGGCAGACTTTACTGAAACTCAGAAGTGTGTATCCGGACCAGAAGTATGTGGGATTTGAGCCGAATCCGACGTGCGTCTACTACGTGAATGCGTTGGTAGGGGCTAATCGCTTTCATGATGTAACTGTCTACCCTGTTGGAATATCCAATGAAAACGCAGTGCTATCCTTGAATCTGTACGGGGATCAGGGCGACGACAGTGCTGCATCGGTCGTCGAGAACTTTCGGCCCGATCAAAAGGTTGTACGCTCCATTCATGTCCCCGTTTTTTCCTACGATAGTTTGGCGATTGGAGCGGGGATAGCGTTCTTGAAAATCGATGTCGAAGGTGGTGAATACGAAGTGCTCACGGGATTTCGGAGTATGATCCGCCGAGATCGACCACTCATTTTGACGGAGATACTTCCGGTTTATCAATCGAGTAATTCGATGCGACTCGAGCGACAGGAAAAAATTGAGGATATGATGCGTGAAATCGAATACTCCTGCTTTCGAGTTATGCACCCCGACGACCATTTCGAAGGGTTAGTACGCGTCGAAAAAATTGGCATCCACTCTACAGTTGAGTGGTCTGATTACCTTTGGATTCCCTCGGAGAGAGTCTCGGAAGTTGCTGCTTGTATTCTCAATCGCAACTGATGACGCTCGGAGGTCCACGGCGTTAGCGAAACGGTTCGCGGACATGCTGCTGATATAATGCAAGTGTTGCGTGAGAATCGATTTATTAAGGCTGTGGCAGCAGTTTCGTCCGGAAACATTCTTGGCGCGATAACGCAGGTTTTGTTCGCGCCAATCCTTGGACGGATTTACACCCCGTTTGATTATGGATTGCTCGGTGCCTACCTAAGTGTTTCCGCACTCCTGGTTGGGATCGGGAATTGGCAATTATCGCAGGGGATCATTGTTGAGAAGAGTGAGGTTGGAGCATCAGCGCTATTCGCTGGCTGCATGTGGGCTACGGGTGTTACGGCATTGGTATCCTCGTTGGTGGCAATGCTAGTCATTTTGTTCCCGGAGCGATTTAGTATTACGAACCATCGATGGTGGTTTGCCATGCTGCCTCTATCCGCAACTATATCCGGGGTCTCTGGGGCGATGAGCGCGTTGGCAAACCGACGGGGACTTTATGCAAAAATCGGGGTAGCTATGTTCCTCCCTGGGCTTGCAACTGCAATCCTTTCGGTTGCTTTGGGATTGTATTGGAGGAATGCGCTTGGACTTTTCGTGAGTTATATCGTTGGTCAATTGTTGGTACTTGTATTGTACGTTTGGGTACTTCGCGGTACAGGCGGAAAACGACATACAACCTCGAGGCGGAGAGTGTGCGCTATGCTGCGAAAGCATCATCGATTTGCTCTTTACACCATGCCAACAGGCTTTTTGACAAGTGCATGTTTTAATGCACCTGTCTATTTTTTGACTGGCATGAATGCAACGGCGGCTATTGGGCTATTTTCTCGGGCAAATCAATTGTTGTTGATGCCAATACAGTTGGTCGGTAATTCCATCGCCGTTGTTTTCCAAAGAGAGGCGGCGCTTCAGTATCAACAGAAACAGACATGTTGGCCGATTTTTCGAAGAACGCTGGTCAGTCTCCTTGGGATTGGATTACTGCCTACCGTTATTCTTGCGGTTTTTTCTCCTCAGATATTTGCGTTCGTGCTTGGGCCGAATTGGCGGGATGCGGGCGTATACGCACGGATATTGGCACCGATGCTTTTGCTGCGGATGGTTTGTAGTCCGTTGGCTACGGTGTTTTACATCGCAGGCAAGCAGAAAGAGGATTTTATACTTTCAGTTCTGACGTCCTTATTTATGCTCATTTGCGTCGCTGTCGGGTATTTTTCCCTAGGTACCCCGGTAGCAGTGGTATCAGGCTTCGCATTTGGCTATTCGCTTACGTACTTAGTGTTTATGTTGCGAGCCGCGCAGCACTCGGT
>VGZN01000769.1 GCA_016872635.1 Planctomycetota bacterium
GTCGCGTTGAACCCCTCGGAGTTCGACCCATGCGGGGTTTGAGTCCACGCCACAGCGTCACTAGCGGCAGCCGCACGACATGCTTGCGCTGACATCGCGTTACTATTAGGAACCCATCGGAACGACGAATGCTTGGATACCCAACGCCATAGAATGATCCCTACCAATCCGACTCCAATCGCTAGCAACGTTGCGATCCATAAATGCGATTCCACTCGCTCAATCGCCCGAAAACCAGAGCCAGGCTGCAAACCAGCCGACTCATAAACACCTCGCAGCTTCGGGGTTAGATTCGCAACCATCGCCGCGAAGCCGATTACTGCAATCATCCATAGAAAGCATACCCCTCCCACCGCCGATACAAATCGATCTCGAGCCACACGTCTCCAACGCCCAATACCAACGATCGGCTCTGCGGCTACCATCGAGCGACCCAAAACGACCCAGCCACGCAACGCTTGACGGTAAGGACCGCCTAGACCGGGCTCACTCGCGAGTACCTCCGCCATCGATTCGCCGCGACCTATTCGTTGAGCAATCCGGCCGTTCAACCGTTCGATCACGTTCGGCAAATTGGCTGGATCGCCTCCTAGCTGCACCGGAATGCCCGCCTTGGACATTGCGAGCAAGCCATCGTTGAATGCCAGAACATCCGCGAGCTGAATTTCGGTCTGATACGATTCGCCCATCATCGGCCATTTCAAGAAATACAGACCCGATTGCCGCATCCGCACAACCCTTCTGGATTGCGTTCCAGCATGCAGCACTTGAACCAATGAAACGATGCGCCTTCGTCCCCAATTTATCTACACCGGATGTTTTATTTCTTGGGAGAATCGCGAAGCCCAGCATGCAGCCCAATCAGCAGAGAGGGGGCGACGAAAAGCACTCCCGTCCCACCCTTCACAACGGCAACCGCAAACGCCACTTGCCGCCAGCTACTTTTCTACGGGTCGACTTTAGGCAAATTCGATGCCATCGATACTTGCCATTCGCGGTACGCCTCGATCAAAGAATCATCATGCCGAAGATTTCGCTCGGCTGCCAATCGTTCCGCCCGAGCCACAATCTCCTCGGAGGAACCTCTCTGGAAACCGGCCATCCACCAGGACTCCAACGACTTCACCGTGATTGCCATCAAGAACAAACAGCCTGCGATCGCGATGGTCGCGTTGTAAAGCTTGCGATCAGCTCGCCAGTCGTCTCCGATTTCTCGGGCTTTGCACAACACCTTCGACCGGAGCGACTCCGATGGACGGACATAATCGCGAGCGTTCTTGAGCTTGGCCTCTACGTTG
This sequence comes from Planctomycetota bacterium, assembly GCA_016872635.1. Taxonomy (GTDB): domain Bacteria; phylum Planctomycetota; class Planctomycetia; order Pirellulales; family Pirellulaceae; genus JBKCUI01. The sequence goes on from VGZN01000769.1 coordinate 1,299, forward strand.
TGAGCCTCCGAATCGGCTAATTCCGACTCAGGAACCCCTACGCCATCCCAAAGGTCGTCCGGGCCAAAACGCGAGTCACTCATGATTCACCTCGACCGACTCTCCCTCGAGAAGACGCGAGAGTTTCGAGAGTGCGTACCGGTACCGACTGGCTGCGGTTGCAGGAGGAATCCCAAGAACATCTGCGATTTGAGCAAACGTCAATTCCTCCCACACCTTGAGGACCACAACTTCCGACTGCTCCGTAGGAAGTTGCCGCAGCGCCGTCCAAATGGCTCGTATCGAATCCTCTTGCTCCAAGTGATCGGCACGGCTCCACGGAAGTAAATCGATCAAGCCTTGGGCGAAGGACCATTTCCGTTTGCGTCTCAGAACCACCAAGGATTCATTGCGCACCATTTGCAATAAATAAGGCCATGGTGACCGGGATTCCGCCAGTGAAGTCGCATTCGTCACGACTTTCAGAAGCGCCGAGGAAACAGCATCTTCAGCATCGTGCTGGTTTCGGGTAATGGTCGCCGCAAATCGAACCAAACGCACCGCCGTCAGGTCGTACAAACCCCCGATCGCAACCGCACCATTTTCGGTGATCCGGACCGCGCATGCCCGGACATTTTCAGAGTAGGAGTTAGAGTCGTTGGCCATAACTCAATCGATGCGCCGCACGGGCTCGTTTATTCGACGAGTCCGAAAAAAAACAAATTTCTTGGAAGCTAAAAATCACGCCCCGATTGATTGTAATCCGTAGCGATACGCCAGTGGCGATTTAGGCCACTGTGAAGGTTGCGATTTCGCTCATAAGGCTACTTCCAGCGCCATCGATAGCTTCGATTTGGATTTGATAGCTCCCCGCAGTCACCGGTAGGGTCTCAAGCGTC
>VGZN01000770.1 GCA_016872635.1 Planctomycetota bacterium
GTCCGTGGTCGAGCATCGCATCGATCAAACCGCTCGCATGGGACTTTTTCCAATCACGCAGTATTCCGAACTCTGGTAGACGCTGCAATCGAAGTCCCGATACCGCTTTGCTCTCCGTTCCAGAGAAATGCTGTGTTAAAACGGTCTTGCTCAAGTAGCCATGCGTTCGCTCGATAGCACCCAGTACTGTCTGAATGCATTGGACTGCGGCGCGTGTCTCTTCGGAATCGGAAGTGACCGATTCATCGGAAAAGGGATCACGGGTAGGTTGATGGAGTTTCGCCTCGCGGGTATTCGGATCAACGCCGTTGTTTTTCTTATCGGGAGTATTTTGGGGATTTGTCGGGAGAGGTCTCGTGGGAGGAGTGACCACGATGACGTTGGAAATCGGCTCTTCGATCGGCTCTGAGGTAGCAGTTGTCAGCGGCACAACGTCGAGTTCGTTCGTCGTTGCCACCCGTTTGCCGGCTTTACTTTTCTTTCCTTTTTGGGTGGGGAGCGATGGATCGCTCGAGGTTGAATTGGTGGTACCTTGGGTTTTGGGCATTCGCGGCCAACCGGAACGTCCTTGGCAGCGATCGCAAAGTTTGCATTCGGTTGCGGATTTGTCCCCAAAGTATTCGAGGATGGTAAGTTGCCGGCATTTTTGGGATCGCGCGTAAGCGACCATCTGATCGAGTTTCTCGTAGTCCGCTTTTTTTCTCGCCGCCAGCGCCGCATGATCGATTTTCAGGTCATCGAAATGGACATTGCGTTTTCGGAAGTGTATCGCGCGACCACGGAATGGAGGAACGTATTCGAAGTCTTCGAGCTTGCAGAGTTCACGGAGGTGTCGAGACATGGTATCGCGATCCATCTGCAACTGTTCCATCATCCACCTTGGGTGAATATAAACCGCTTCATCGCGACGGTCACCGATTGCTTTTTCTACGGTTCTCATCACGGTGCGGCGCACACTGGCATCGCGTGGCAGCAGATCGACGAATGACGGCATGCGGCTACTTAGGCGAAACATGGCCAAACCACCGGCAACTTCGAGGCGTTCGAGTACATCGGTCCGTCCGAGAATCTGGAGAGCGGAATTGATTGCCTCCGAGGATGCTGATTGGCCGATCTGTTCTCGGATCTCGTCAGCGGTTAATTCGATGGGGTCCTCAGGTCGTTCGGCGAGGAACTCATAAACCGATTGCATCAGCTCGCGTGATGGATTGGCATTCTCGATGAAGAACTCTTGTATATAGCGGTCTTGAGTGCTGTAAAGGAGCACGCATTGCGATTGCAGGCCATCACGACCAGCCCGACCGGCTTCTTGATAGTACGCCTCGAGCGTACCAGGCATATTATAGTGGACAACATATCGAAGGTCTGATTTGTCGATCCCCATGCCGAATGCGTTGGTAGCAACGATGGCCTTGAGTTCCCCTGCCATGAATTTGTCTTGGATCAGTTTGCGCTGTTCTGGGAGCAAGCCGGCATGATAGGCACCGACGTTTAGCTTGAGTTCTTTCGCCAATTGATCAACCAGAGCCTCGCACCTTTTGCGAGTAGCGACATAGATAATCCCCGATTCATTTCGGCCATCGAGGAACTGGTGGAGCTGTCGATCTTTTTCGCGATCGCTCATGCACTGTACCGAGCCAAAATGCAGATTGTCTCGCGCGAAACCTGTGATGAAGGTGCGAGACGATTCGAGTTGCAGGCTCTTCAGGATGTCCGCACGGACGCGAGGCGTGGCGGTCGCAGTCAATGCGATGGTTTGTACGTTGCCAAGCGCTTCACGGAATCGACCCAGTCGCTGGTAATCGGGGCGGAAATCATGGCCCCATTCGCTGATGCAATGGGCTTCGTCGATCGCCAACAATTGAATGGGCGTAGCTCGAATCGAATCCAGGAACCTCTGATTGCGAAGGCGTTCGGGAGCAACGTACAGCATTGAAAACCGCCCGGATGAGACTTGCTCGAGCCGCTCGTTTTGCTCCTGGGGGGAAAGCGAGCTGTTGATTAAGGTGGCCCGAATACCCCGCTTTTGGAGACCATCTACTTGGTCTTTCATCAAGGCGATCAGTGGCGAAACGACGATGGTTAAGCCAGGCCGGACCAAACTAGGGAGCTGGTAGCAGAGACTTTTTCCACCCCCCGTCGGCATCACGCAAGGCAATCATTTCCCGAAA
>VGZN01000771.1 GCA_016872635.1 Planctomycetota bacterium
TGGGTTAAGTCGCGAAGTTGCGATGGAGCTTGCAACCCAAACCGTCCTCGGTGCCGCCGCGATGGTGCAGTCTACCGGATTGCATCCTGCCGTTTTGCGGGAGCAGGTAACCAGTCCTGCGGGAACCACCATCGCTGCTCTAAAAATGCTTGAAAAAGGGGCATTTCGCTCTACCGTAATGGATGCCGTCCAAGCGGCGACGGAACGTTCTCGCGAATTAGCGGGGCCCGATACACCAAATCCCATTGCAGGATTAAGATAGTCGTAAAACTCCTCGACTGCAGGACGCCTTTTTTTACAGAATCGTGGTATCGCCACTGGTTCCGCGTATCGCCCTACATCCTTTCTTCACTCATTGCTTCATTCCCTCCCCCCTCACCACCAATCCCGAACGTCCATGGTCTGGCAGCGTGTTTGCATTATTGGAGTTGGTCTCCTAGGCGGTTCCATCGGCCTAGCACTGCACCGCAAGCGGCTTGCGAAAAAAGTGGTCGGGGTCGGTCGCTCGATCTCGAAACTTGATACTGCACTGCGCCGCGGGGCGATCGATGAAGCGACCGACGATATATTGGTTGGTGCGAAGGATGCGGATTTAGTGATCGCTTGTGTACCGATTCGGTCGATCGTGGATACGCTCGAGGTCGCATCGCGAGTAGCATTGCCTAACGCCATCTTGACGGACGTTGGCAGTACCAAGCAAACGATCGTGCGGAACGCTGTGGGACGGCTGTCAGATCACCAGTTTGTCGGCAGCCACCCTATCGCGGGTGGGCACCATAGCGGAGTTGAGCACGCAGTCGGCACCCTTCTAGACGGTGCTGTGGTTGTTATTACGCCCACAGACCGCACAAGCCCTGAACTCATCCAACGCGTCACCGACTTTTGGGAATCGATGGGGTCTAGAATTAGCCGGCTTACCCCCGACGAGCATGACGAAGCCCTTGCGATTTCGAGCCATTTGCCACACATGGTCGCATCGGCCCTAGCGATTTCCACGCCGGCAGAGCTAATCCCCTTCGTCGGTAAGGGTTGGATGGATTCTACCCGGATCGCGGCGAGCAATTCCCAGCTTTGGCGACAGATCCTCGAAGAAAACCACGGCCCAGCCTTACAAGCAATGAAGAAGTTTGCCACAATTTGCGAGACTTGGATCGAGGCGCTTGAACAAGCGGATTTCGATCGAGTTGAGCAACTTTTGAAATCTGGAAAGGCAACACGTGAAGCTGTGGCAAGTAGACATTCTGTCGGCTGATGGGCAGCCGGATGCTCTCGGAACTCATGCGGCCTCCGCGGCCCGCGAGATGGGAATCTCCAAAGATCTCGATTCTCGCGGGGTGCACGGATTTTTGTTGCAAGGGAGCCTAGATCAAGCCACTGCGGACCGCTTAGCGAGCGACTATCTGGCAGATCCCATCGCGCAGCGGACGATTGCCGCTCCTGTTGGTAGCGCGGTCCTTGCATCACCGAAGACATACGGGGTTTCCCATGGGAAACTTGTCCACGTTTTGTTCAAGCCCGGGGTGATGGACCCGGTAGCGCAAAGTACCTTGGCCATGCTGCGCGGGCTGAAGTATGATGTCGACGAAGTGCGTACGTTTCGCAAGTATTGGTTGTGTGGCTCCGCCGAAACCGATGCGTCGATGCTGGACCGTTTGTGCAAGAAGATTTTGTCCAACGACTCCATCGAGCACGTGGTCGTTGGCCCCCTCGAACTTGACAAACTATCACTCGGCGCTCCCTATCGTCTGAATATTGCACGAGTGCCGATCGCCGATCTCAATGATGCCGAGTTGATGCATCTTAGCAAAACGGGGCAGCTCTATTTTTCACTCCCAGAAATGAAAACGGTCCAAGCCCATTTTGCGAAGCTCGGACGTCATCCAACAGATATTGAATTGGAGACCATCGCACAAACCTGGAGTGAGCATTGCAGCCACAAGACGCTCGGTGGGCGCATCGAATACCGAGATGGGAATGGTACCCGGCAATTTACGAGCATGCTCAAGGAGACCATTTTTGCGGCGACTCAAAAGATTCGAGAGTCGCTCGGCAATGATGACTGGTGTGTCAGTGTTTTCAAAGATAACGCCGGTGTGGTTACTTTCGACTCGGAGCACCATGTCGTCTTTAAAGTGGAAACTCACAATCACCCTTCGGCGATCGAACCTTA
>VGZN01000772.1 GCA_016872635.1 Planctomycetota bacterium
TCGGACATTTAGCACTCGGTTACTTGACTCGAATTTTGGGCGGTTTTGCTTGGGGCGTTCTCCCATCTGCGACGACGATCGCCGTTTCCCAGGTGGAAGCAATTGGGAGCGACGGCCCACAACAGGTTGGAAAGCAAGTTTCTATCGCCAGTTCTGGGTCATCGAGCGCATCATCGGCAGAGCGGGCTCCGGTTTGGACCTTGGTCTTGATTCAGCTAGGGTTGGGTGCGGCAATTCTTTTATGGCCTGGTTGGGCTAGGTTTTATCTCAGCTTGGCAATCGCTGCGGCGGTTGCAGTCGAGGGCGGTTTGATCCTCTGGGCCAGTGTTCATTTTGAATCCCAAGCTGCCAAAATTGCGATGTGGGTTAGCGGACTGGTTTCGCTTGCGGTTGCCGTTGTATCGTTCATGGATATGGACCATTCGATACCTACTCACTGGATCAGCTATTTGATCGGAGCCAAGCTGGGCTTGATGGGCTCCACGTTTCTATGGGCAGGGCTACGCGCTTCAGACAACGAATTGAAACTCGCGTATTGCGGTCTTTCGCAATACCAAGAGCAGCCCAACGAGGGATCGATCTACGCCGTGTTCTATGGACCTGCGTTCCACTGCGGGATTAGTGTTGGCAACAATCAGATCGTGGACTTCCTCACCGATGGTATTGTGCGGCTGATCACGTGGGAGGAGTTCCTTCTCGGCCGCCGGGCCATGGAGTGGAATTATCCCGACGTGCCTGCGGGGGAGCCCGAGCAAATCGCAGCCTATGCACGCAGCCTGGCCGGTTCGTATACGAAATACGACGCATTGAAATACAATTGTGAAAACGTGGCGATCCAATGCCGATCCCTCGGGAAGACCGATTCATCGCAATTCTCTCAAGCGACCGTCAGCCTTGAGATGGTACAACGCTATCCGTGGCTCGGGTCCCTCGTCCAAGTCCTCCAACGCGGGGCCTCCTGGTTCCTTTATGGGATGGGGGGGCCATTCGGGAAAAAGGTCGGGTTCATGATGATTCGATTGACGCGAGCCATTACCAATTGGTTCATCGTTCGACCGTTGCGGAAACAGATGGCCGAGTCGAGTTCGACGTCGTCTTAGGCTTCGCAATGTCTTTGGCTTCGCAATGCATCGGGACTCGCGCTCGCGGCTAACCATGTTTGCAATTCGTTGTTCCGACACCTGCAATTTCCCAATAACTTCGCCCATTAAAACCACTTGCCTCCGAAATCGGAAAGTAGCTTCAACGTGTCATCGAGCCAGGCCTTGCGCCAAGTTTTTCTGCAGCCCAACAAACGTGCGTCCCGTTTAGGGCGGCACCCATGGATCCTCGCATCGTCGATTGTGGAGCCCGCCAGCAAATGCGAGTTGGGGGAACAGGTGGATCTCATCCAAGGGGATGGGAAATGGATTGGCCGAGGGCTTTATAACCCCTACAGCCGCATTCGTGTGAGGATGTACACGTGGGATCCCAATGAGTGGATCGATGGTGATTGGATTGCAAATCGCATGGATCAAGCCGTCGCGCTGCGCAGGATGATGACGCGGCAATCGAATTACGACGCCATTCGGATCGTCTTCAGTGAAGCGGACCAACTGAGCGGGTTGGTGGTCGATCGTTTCGGCGAGCATCTAGTCATTCAGTTGACAGCAGGAGTTCTCGCGCCGTTTATGGATCGGATCGTGGAACGGTTGACACATCATTTTCAGCCACAAAGTATTTCGGTCCAAACCGATGGCAAGACATCGCAGAATGAGGGGATCGAGGTGCGGGATGAAACCGTGTTGGGTACTTTTCCTACGGAACCTATCACCATCCAAGAGAATGGGTTGGTATGGCGGATCGATTTGCAATCCGGCCAGAAAACAGGGTATTACCTCGACCAGCGGGATAACCGCATGGCGGCGGCGCGATGGGCTCCAGAAAAAGGTCGAATCCTCGACGTTTGCACATATGCAGGAGGATTTGCCCTCACCATCGCGAAACAGACCCCTGGTGCACAGATCACCGCGATCGACAGCAGCGCCAAAGCCCTTGAATTGGCCCGCGAAAACGCCGTCCGAAACGGCCTCGAAGACAGAATTGCGTGGGAACAAGCCGATTTCTTGGATGCGATGTCTGCACGGGTGGATCGCGGTGAACTCTACGACATGATCGTCCTGGACC
>VGZN01000773.1 GCA_016872635.1 Planctomycetota bacterium
CGGTTGTCGCCCCCAGGATGCCTGCAATCTTCGCCCCTGCGACGTGGACATGTCAGGGGAAGTCTGGTTGTACCGACCCAGCACGCACAAAACCGAGCACCACGGGCGAGAACGAATCATCCCGATTGGACCAAAAGGGCAGGATATTCTGAGACCTTACCTGTTACGAGAAAAGGAAACCCATTGCTTTAGTCCAGAGGATTCGGAGAGAAAACGCCGAGAGGAACGTCATTCGAATCGAACCACTCCACTCTCGTGCGGTAACCGTCCAGGAACAAATCGGAAGCGAAACCCGCAAAGAACCGCCGGTGAGCATTACACGGCAAACAGTTACCGCCGTGCGATCCACCGAGCTTGCGATATCGCTTTCCCACCACCCGAGCCGGTGAACCAACGTGAGGAGGAAACCTCGAAGCAATGGCACGATCGACTGACGGAAAAGCAACGAGCTGAATTGGAGAAATGGCAATCGGATCACCGTTGGTCTCCGAATCAGCTTCGCCACTCCGCTGCTACCGAGATTCGCAAACAGTTCGGGCTGGAAGCCGCGCAAGTGGTTTTGGGTCACGCATCGGCAGATGTCACGCAAGTGTACGCCGAACGCGATCTGCAGAAAGCTATTGAGATCATGCGAAAGATCGGTTAGTAACGAATTGGCTTCATCTCGTCCAACTAACGGTCTATAATGACCGTTAGTGCTTGGGAACACCAATGGAGGGGAAAAGTCATGGACGAATCGAAGGTTGACGGAGTGGATCCGCTTAGCGTTACAAAGCGATTACAACGCGATGGACGCTGGTCTGAAGTCGAGCCGGTCCGTGATCGCCTCATCAAAGAATGCCGGAAACAAGGCATGAGCAAGCCAGATGCCCAAACGTGGACCTATTCCGAACTCGATCGCCTCTACCCACCATTAGGTGCTCAGTGGACGGATGACTCGGGCAGCCAACTTGGAACCGTCGATGGTGGAAACGTTACCGGCTTGGGCGATATTCCAGCGTCATGGGGCGAGCTACCTTCCAATGCAACGCTTCAGGCTGAGATAGCATGGTGCCAAGCGAACCGATTGTGGATTGTTGAGGAGAAGTCCGACGGAGCAACGGTCGTTCACCTCAATCTTGCGAGATCGCCAGCTCCATCCTGGTCCGCACTAGGCTGGCTAGAAACCAGCATTCGAGCCTACGCCAAGTATGTCGATGTCGCAGCCAAAGTCACAGCCACGCATCAGGATCAGCAGGACTTGGTGCGACGGGAGCGGATGGCGATCGATGAGATAAGGTCGTTACTAGCGGAAATGCTCGAGGATAACGACGAGCGCTGAGCTGACGGAGCCGCATTGACGCAATGTCAAACGGAAACCAACCCAGATCCCCCACCCCGTTCGATGGGACTCCCAACGGTATCCCTCTCCACCGCACGTCCATTTTCAACTGCGTTTACGGGGCAATGCTGTCATGGTAGCAGTGGCTTGAGCGTGATATAGCCCGCAGCAGTTACACGATCACACCTAGCCGAGGGCGGGACACCAAGCCCTTTGGCGTGGCTGTTGATCAGCTGTCGGTGGGGGATCACAATCGGAAGAGTCGCTTTCCGCGCAAACAGATAAGCAATCACAAGCCACTAGTGGGGCGCGAGAAGGAAATCCGTCAGCACGACTTGCTCGATACAGGGTTCAGGCGAGAGGTTAGTACAGCTACTGCGCTGACGATCTTGCAACCAGTCACTCGCCAAGTGAGTCTGCTTCGATTGAGCGGTGCGAGTCACCAACGACAGGATGTTAGAAGCCCGAGAAATGCTAGCAGCTGAGGATTGGTTAGCCTAATCGTGCCTTCTGAAGAGGCTTCTCCCCAGTCTGAAGAGGCTGCTCCCTAATTGGATCATTATATGTTGGCGCTTTTTATGACGCTAAAGTGGAAACGTTACCACCCCACTGATGGGTTCTGGCAACGTTGCCACTTGCAAACGCTTGACTGGTCCCTTGATTGACACAGGGGCAAAAGCTGGCAAGCATGTTTACATGGGGTGCGTTTTTCTGAACCTCGCCCGTGTACCTTTGGGCGGGTTAGACTGGAACATCAGAATTTAAACAAACGACGACGTTTCGCCTTTGTCAGATCTTCTTGCCAATCGTCGGAAGCGAGCACATCATCGATTGTGCTT
>VGZN01000774.1 GCA_016872635.1 Planctomycetota bacterium
TATCGTTTCGATGCTCGCGGTCGTCGCCTTGCTACGATTCTGGCAGCCGCGAACTATTTGGCGATTCGAGCACGAACAGCAACAAAACGCATCCTCTCCAGAACCCTCCACCGGCTTGCCCCAACCTTCACAAGGTGATGTGGTCCGCGCGTGGCTTCCTTGGGTGTAAATGTCTCTTTTTGTGTTTGCGTGGGGTATTCCCCAAGTTAAACAATTCCTGAATGGTAGTACCAAAGGCCATCCCAGCTTGTTGGCGGGTTGGACCAAGTTCGAGGTCCCAATCCCTTTCTTGCATGAGTCCGTGGTACGCGTTCCACCAGTGGTTTCGAAACCTACCCCCGAGCCAGCCGTTTTTAAAATCGAGTGGCTTGCTGCAACAGGCACTAGTCTACTGCTCGCTGGGATTATGAGCGGTTTACTACGTGGATTCTCTCCGCTCCGACTTTTGCAAATCTACGGTGGGACAGTGAGCCGATCGTGTGTTTCGTTGATGACCATCGCAGCGATGCGCGTGCTAGGATACATCACCAAATCAGCGGGCCTTGATGCAACCATGGGATTAGCATTTGCTTCAACAGGATTGGCATTCCCGTTCTTTAGCGCACTTCTTGGCTGGCTTGGTGTGGCACTCACCGGGAGCGACACGGCGTCTAATGTGATGTTTGGCGGCCTTCAGCGACTAATAGCGCAGCAGATCGGATTGAACCCTATCCTTACGGCAGCCGCAAACACAACAGGTGGCGTCATGGGCAAAATGATCGACGCGCAGAGCTTGGTCGTAGCCTCCATCGCTACCGGACAAACTGGCGAGGAAGGAAAAATACTGCGTTACGTGTTCTGGCACAGCATCATTTTGGCAGCACTCGTCGGTTGCGTTATCTTTGCCTTTGCAAGATTTCTGCCTGTGCACTGGATGCCGCAAACTCCTTGAGCTTGCAACTCAGCCCTCAGGTAGGACTTCTCCGAAGAATCGCAGCCAATTGCCGTGGAATACGCCTTCGATATCCGTATCGGAATACCCACGCCTTTGCATCAGCCCCACTAACTTTTGCAGATCTCGGTATCGGTTCAAATCGGCCGGTGTTTGTTCGCATCCATAACCGCCATCCAAATCCGTACCAAGCCCCACATGCCGGAGTGAGCCACCGGATAAGCTTTGAACGTGTTCGATCTGATCGACCGCTCTTTCCAAGGTGGCGATGTTGGGACTGACGCCGCGCACATACGCTTCCTGCAGCATGATCACATCCATCGAAACTCCGAGCACACCGTCTCGCTCGATGACAACTCGAATTTGATCGTCGCTGAATTGCCGCTGCCAATTGCAGATAGCCCGTGCATTCTGATGGCTGGCATGGATCCGACCTTGGAAATGCTTGACCACCTGCCAGAAGGCAACATCGGAGAGATGGGTGACGTCGATGGTAATACCAAGCTTTTCACAATGCTTGAGCAAGTCGATAGCGGTCAACGATAACCCCACTTCGCTCCGTGTTCCACCACCGTAACGATTGGTTCCATAATGCGTGAGCCCGAGCGCCCGCAATCCCGCTTCGTGGAACTCGTAGACTGTTTCCGGCGTAAGGATCGGATCGGCACCTTCCATCGTCAGCACGAACCCGAGAGGTGATTTTTGCGGTTCGCGTTGGTATGCCAGCCAATGCTCGATCAGCTCCCCACGGGTTCGAAGCATCTTGAGGTACCCCTCCCGCTCCATCGCTCGATAGTACGCCAAATGCGCGTGCGCCATTGCGTAACAGGTATGAGGGGATGTCCAGCCAAAAGAATGATTGATTGGCTGCTCTTGGCGAGCCAACAGTGTGGTCAAGCAGATCCCAACCTGAGATTCACGGAGTTCGGGAAAGCTTAGCGTGTTCTTCTGACGGCCTGGCTCGGTCATCTGCAACGTGATCTCCTGAGCCCGGATATCATCGACACACTGTCGAAGATCCCGATTCCAGTCGACCCCATTGAGCGCCAAATCCAAGTGCGCATCGAAAATCCACATCCTCAATCCCCCCAATCAGCAAAAGCTTCAAATACTATTCGCTACTCGCAAAACGAGTCATGGGCTCGATCATTTTGCATAGCGCAATCCAGGGTTCCCATGATAGCTCAAAATGCGTCGATCCGTTCACAGA
>VGZN01000775.1 GCA_016872635.1 Planctomycetota bacterium
ATCGGAGTCGCTTCAAAGTGCCCACAATCACGCCAACAATCGCAGAGTCACCGATGGGTGGAGTTTTACCCAGCATATCTTGGGCCGCTTCGGTCATTTCAACTTCGAATGCGTTGTGTCGCATTTGCATTTCAGTTAATTCAACACTGCTGGCGTCCACCGGAAGGCCGCGACCCGCAGCGTCCATGAAAGTGTAAATATACTTTTCGCTATAAGTCTCGTTTTTTTGTTCTTCGCTCATGGACACATCAGTGCACGTTAAACGCCAGAGTGGAAACGCGTTAAATCGAATCGGATAACGACCGGGATGACCGAGGGCGAGCAGGTGACTCTACACAAGTCACAAACGGCCGATCGAGCCCTTCGCGTCCATCCCATTGTTATGTGCTTCTGTTTGTAACAAGTACATGGTTAGTGTCTGTATCGACCTCCCATATTATCTGAACACCTTCCATGTCGCCATCTAATCCCCAAAGTGATATGCCGAGATTTGTTGGGGGCGATATAGCGAATATCAACTGTGAGGGTGGATTCTCGCGAGCATCAAAAATCTCTTCTGCAAATTCTTTCCAATGGCATGGTCGAGAGGCTTTCACTTCAATTGGCCAATAGGGCAAGTAAATCGGGTAGTTCGGGTATGGCCAATCATCATCGGGCTCATCAGGAGACAACTCGAGTATCTCTATACCGCGATAAAGTACCTCCCTGCTATCTTGGGGAATTGTGCCAGCGACTAAGCGGTATGAAAGATCGCAACCAGAAAATCGGATTCCGTAAAGGAGAGGTAGATTCTGCAAATATTTGGAAACATAGTCTGGGCGCTGTGTTCCGGCAATCATTGCAACTTGGTGGAGGCACTCCAAATTTGGGATGTCACCATATATCGGAGAAGAACACGGTCCGCCGAACGTACAGCCAGTATGTCTATCGGAAATGTCGTATTCGTACAAATGCTCTCGATGGTAAGCTCTCAAAAGCGGCATGAACGCATCTCTCATTCCAAGCACATAACGAACGCGATAACCGGGCCGCCGCCAACGAGTCTCCACTTGGAATTCGCGCTGTCGGCGGCTCCGTGTTCATCGCATTGTTAGCGTTGATCAATCACAGTTGAATTTTTCGATTGGGACGAATTGGACTTCCTGAAATTGAAGTACTGAACCGTCGCAAATGCTGCTAAAGCAATGCTTGCTAGGATCCATTCTAGCTTTGGCATTACAACGCAAATGGCAAACATCGCCAGCGCCGCAACAGCAGAGAGCAAACTACTTGCGAGAATGAACTGCCTCATCACTCCACTCCAATCGGCTCTACGGGAGCTGGTACTGGTGCCGGAGTCAGTGGATAAGAAATTGCCATGTCTATTGCAGCATTGGCACATGTATCCGCCGCTTGCCTTAACATGCCAGATACCGTTACTCCGCCAAGATCAGTCACGTCCACTACGAGGTGAATGTCCGTAAACATGTCAACGTAATCCTGATCAAGCCCGGCGGATGTTAGAAAGTCAATCTCCCATTGGGGAAGTCCATTTGTCAATATTGACGCCCGCGCCGAATCAATCTGCGATTGATTGAAAGATATCGTCCCGTAGCCAAGTGTGTCCATCTCATCCGCAATCGAATCGATGCAGTTCCCCATCAATGCCAAGTCAGTTGCTAAAGTTAGAGCGCCCGATCCATTGGCGGCATGGGACAGGTATGCATTGAGACTGTCAATATATTCATTTGTTGCTGTCGCCAACGCGTTCAAGCTCGGATCACTCACGGTGATGTGTTGAAACTGCGCTCCAAGAAGTTGGGCACCAACATTTGCATCGGCAACCAGAATCGGGTCAGGTGCTTCGACTGAAGCAAATGGAAGTATCGGTCGGTCAATCACGGTCGTAACAACATCGGTTGCTACGCAACCGATTTCCACGATGGCCAAGACACCCCCAGCAACAGCACCGGGAGGTCCACCGAGGACTGCTGCTCCGATGGCCACGATCGTACACCCTACTCCAATAACGGAAAGCCAACCAGCATACGCAGAACTGGCAAAACTACTGACTCCACAAACCAAAGCGGCAATCAAACCTTTTCTCTTCATCTCATTCTCCTTGGACAAAACAGGACACACGAAACGCTAACGACCGCA
>VGZN01000776.1 GCA_016872635.1 Planctomycetota bacterium
GGTTATAAACTCCTCCAGTTTCTCACCAACGAACCAACGGCCGTCGACGGTTCCCAGTGGGTAACGCTTGCGATCGGGTTTGGAGCCAGTTTCGTTGTCGCATGGGCCGTAATCGCCTGGTTCATGCACTGGGTTCGCAAGCATGGTTTTCTTCCGTTTGCGATCTATCGCATCGTCGTTGGGACCTTGATCCTCCTCTTCCTACGCTAACACGAGGTGGATTCATGCAAACTCATTCCTCAATCACTGCCAGTTCATCCAACGAGGTGGCCCCATTCAAAGATCGCAAGCATCGCGAACGATCGTTCCTGTGGCCAGTCCTTTTGGCGTCATGGATCGTATCATTCTCGATCGCTTGGACCCACGACACGATTGAAATCCAAGACGAATCGCCTCTCTTTGGGATCACAGACCCAGAGACTCAATCGTTCTTAGCACCATTCCGGAAAGCTGCCAAGGAATGGGAAAAAGACGTCGAAAAACTATCTGCCACCAACGCAACGGCAGGCTCCAAAGATACCGTCGTTTGCCTCGGAAGTTCCAGCTTTCGGATCTGGGATACCATCGATAACGACATGGCTCCCTACCGTATGGTTCGTCGAGCTTACGGCAGTGCACGCTACCGCGACTTGGCGATCTACACCCCGAAACTCATCCACAACTTCACCTTCAATAAAGCGATGGTCTTTGTTGGGAATGACATCGTCGGAAAAGAGCTCGATGTCACTCCTGAGACCGTCGGCAAACTAGCCCGGATCGTGGTGAGTTCGATCCTCCGGGAGCAACCGACGGCTACTATTTACCTTATCGCTGTAACTCCAACGCCATCCCGTTTCAAACTCTGGGACAAAATCCAGCAAGTCAACCAACAACTCGAACAAATCGCATCTGAGCAATCTCAAGTCCGCTTCGTCCCCACAGCCAACTCGTTTATTGGCGAGGACGGTCAACCCATCGAGGGGTACTTCACAACCGATAAACTTCATCTCAACGAGGATGGATATAAAGTTTGGGCAGAAATCCTCAAGAAGCATCTAGGCGAACCATAGTCCCCCCCTCGCTTCTATCCCAAAGCTGGTAATCCATCGTGGAACACCTTGGGTTATTAATGGTTATGCCTTGGTACGCGCTCGCAAACGTTCTTGAAGCTGCAGGCAAAATCCAAACAAGCTCCGGTATGCAATTGACCTACATGATTTCGGTACAATCGTTGCCAAGGCGTGGCATTCTCTGGAATCGAAATATCGATCGATTCCGCGCGTGAGTTCCACTCATTGTCTGGGACCAATGCATCCACCCGTCGCGCATTAAGATCGATGCGGATCGGGTCTCCCGTCCGCAATTTACTCAATCCCCCTCCAGCGACCGCCTCTGGAGAAGCATTCAAGATCGAGGGACTTGCGGATGTTCCGCTTTGACGACCATCTCCCAAGGTAGGTAGTTCTCTGATACCAGCTTTTAACAAGCGATCGGGTGGTTGCATATTCACCACCTCACCACTTCCAGGAAATCCCAAAGTCCCACACCCTCGAATAATCAAGATGGAGTTCTCGTCGATCGCGAGGGATGTGTCATTGATGCGATGATGATAATCTTCGGGGCCCTCGAAGACGACTGCTCGTCCCTCAAATGCATTTTCGCTTCCAGGGCGACTTAGGTACTTCGAACGGAACTCCGGACTGATAACACTGGTTTTGATCAGCGCCGCATCGAACAGATTCCCAGACAACACCATGAATCCAGCTTGGGTGCGCACAGGATTCTCGATGGTGCGTACCACTTCACCATCAGGTAGGGGAGCATCCGCGACGTCTTCCGCAAGCGTTCGTCCGCTGACCGACAGTGTGTCGCCGTTCAACAAACCGTGTGAAAGCATTTCACGCACGACTGTACGCAGACCACCGACCCGATGAAAATCCTCCGCGAGGAGCTCACCTGCTGGCTGAAGGTTGGTCAACAACGGCAATTCGTACCCTGCGTCCTCCCAGTCCTGCAACGCAAGTTCGACATGGGCATGTTTTGCGACAGCCAGCAAATGGGGCGGGCAATTGGTGCTGCCCCCCAAACACGTATTCACGCGTATCGCATTGAGAAGCGATTCGCGTGTGATAATGGCGGACGGACGCAGATCCTCAT
>VGZN01000777.1 GCA_016872635.1 Planctomycetota bacterium
GGGTCTTGCCGCTCCCCGGTCCGGCGAGGGTCAGCAATGGACCATCCACATGCTGAACCGCGGTTCGCTGCGATTCGTTGAGTCCGTCGAGGATTTTATTCATCGGATCGGCAATTCCTCCGTGGCTCGGATCTCTCCGGACAGTAACGTTCGTCCCTGTTGTGGGAAATGGTGTTCTAGAGTTTGGTCGTTTCAGAATGTCGAATGCTAACAGGTCGCCAACACTCCCAGTAACGTGCTTGATTATCTGCGAATCGCAGGATTCTTCCAAGTGCTTTCATCGGGACATCCGTTGGTCCCTTGACCGATTTGATACTATACCCAGGGATGCAGTGGGCCGCGGGTTGGCATGTTTTGAGCAATCCTCGCGATTTCACGTGGAAGTACCATCGGTAAAAAATTTTTTCCAAGGTGGACTTCACGGTTAGTATCCCAAGTTTCCGCGCGACCAAATACGTCGTGAAGTCTCTTTCCTTCGCAACCATTGAC
This sequence comes from Planctomycetota bacterium, assembly GCA_016872635.1. GTDB lineage: Bacteria > Planctomycetota > Planctomycetia > Pirellulales > Pirellulaceae > JBKCUI01. The sequence goes on from VGZN01000777.1 coordinate 490, forward strand.
CCTGCAAAACTGATCCTATGTCCGAAACAGAAGCTCACCCCGGCCGGTCGTTCCCAAAGACTTTGGATCAGCTTCAGGCAAGCGGATGGAAAAGCAAAACGGTCAAGGATGAATTGCGTGCCAATTTCTTGAAGGCCCTTTCCTCGGGAGAGTCGCTTTATCCCGGCATCATCGGGTATGAGGATACCGTCATCCCCGAGTTGAACATCGCCCTTCTCGCCGGCCACGATCTTCTTTTTCTCGGGGAGAAAGGCCAAGCGAAAAGTCGATTGATGCGGACCTTGGTTCGGTTCCTCGACGAGTATGTTCCGTTTTTGGATTTTCCGGATATTCCAGTCCATGAAGATCCGCTGCAACCGATCACTGCTCAAGCCAAAGCCTATTTAGCAGCAACAACTCCCGATAAGGTTCCGATCGGTTGGTGGCACCGCGACGAACGGTACGTCGAACGGCTAGCCCCTGGGACTAAATTCGCGGACATCATCGGCGAGATCGACCCATCCAAGCTGACAGGTGGCGTGAGCATGGGGTCGGAATCAGCCCTTCATTTCGGTTTGATCCCTCGCATGCATCGAGGGATTTTCGCGATGAATGAACTGCCAGAACTGGATGAACTTGTCCAAGTCGGACTCTTTAACATCTTGGAAGAACGCGATGTGCAAATCCGTGGATACCCAATCCGCTTTGATTTGGATATCTTCATCATGTTCTCCGCCAACCCTGGCACTTACAACCGCAGCGGCAAAGTGATACCGCAATTGAAAGACAGGATTGGTTCGATCATTCAAACCCATTATCCGAAAGAGCGAGACACGGGGATCCAAATCCTTTTTCAAGAGTCAGGTTTCGATCTCGGAGGTGACCATCCGGTTCAGGTTCCCTACTTCATGATGGAGATCATCGAAGAGATCACTGCCCAAGCCCGTTCGAGCAAGTATGTCGATCAAGCGTCCGGTGTGTCGGCCCGATTCTCGTTGTCCAACTATCGAACCATGGTGGCATCTGCTCGGCACCGCGCCGTGATTTTGGGTGAACCGCTCGCGGTTCCTCGAATCAGTGATCTTGGGCACTTGGCCGCATCGTCACTCGGAAAGCTCGAACTCGACCTGATGGGAAGCCATCAAATGTCGGAACGGAAAGTCCTCGAAGCGTTGATCGCTTCGGCGATCAAGGTCGTTTTCGAAAAGTATGTTAGCGAATTTGGACTCGGTGAAATCGCCGAAATCTTCAATAAAGGAGTCCGGATCGAAGTAGGGGATTTGCTGCCGAGTGAATCCTATGCGGATCGCTTGCAGCACGTTCCACCTGTGTGGAATACAGCCTTCGAAGTCAACGCGTCGGAGCACCCAGCCATTCGTGCCTCATGCGTTGAGTTTGTGCTCGCTGGACTCTACAGCATGGACCGTATCAGCCGTGCAAGCAAACACGGCAAGGTGCAGTATGAGATGTAATTGGTACGACCGCTATTATTGACCATCGCCGGTCGATTTATCGAATAGCGAGTTCTCTTCGGTTCCTTGGACCAGTCTCTTTGAGCGCAAGTCTCCCCCGCGGTTCAACGACTGCAAGGAACGGCCTTCGTGGATGTTCCTGCTCGGAGCACCCATCGGTGCATTGCTAACCCGAGACGCATTCCAATTGGAT
>VGZN01000778.1 GCA_016872635.1 Planctomycetota bacterium
TTCTCTACATGAAGGTTTCGAAGGGGTTTTTCCCGCAGCAAGACACGGGACGATTGGTGGGAAGTATCGTCGCCGACCAAGGGACCTCGTTCCAAGCGATGGTGGATTTGGTACAGAAATTTAGCAAGGCGGTGAGTGACGAACCCGCGATCGATCGTGTCTTGGTCAGTACCGGTGGTGGTGGCGGTGGTGGCGGCGGCGGTGGCATCAACAGCGCGCGAATGTTTGTCACCCTCAAACCCCTCGATCAACGCAAGGAGACCATCGACCAGATCCTGGCGTCCATTCGTAAGAAAACGGGAGGGATCAGCGGTGCTAACATCTTTATGCAGGCGGTTCAAGACTTCCGGATCGGTGGTCGTCCCTCTGGAGCGCAGTTTCAGTACACCCTACGAGGAGGAGATCTTAAGGAACTGAACGAGTGGACGTTGAAGTTGATTGCGGCGATGAAGAAGATCCCAGAGATCACGGATGTAAATACCGACCAGCAAGACAAAGGCCAGTTGTCGCGACTGGTCATTCAGCGAGACATGGCTTCGGTACTGGGACTCGATATCGCCACGATTGACAATACACTATACGATGCTTTCGGCCAGCGTCCCGTCTCCACCATTTATTTGCCGATGACGCAGCGGCGTGTTGTCATGACGGTGGACAAAGAGTACGCCAAAGGGCCAGAGTCATTGAATGCAATCTATGTTCGAACGAAGAACAATTCTCAAGTTCCACTGCAGGATCTGTACACGCTCGAAAGCAGAAATACATCGCTATCGGTCGCGCATTCGGGATTGTTTCCCTCGTCGACGATTTCCTTCAATTTAAGTCCAGGAAGTTCACTGGGTGACGTGGTTCCGTTGATCCAAGGTGTTGGATCCGAGATTGGGATGCCGTCGAGCATCCAGGGGAGTTTTCAGGGAACAGCACAGGCGTTCCAGGATTCTCTTTCGAATCAACCGCTACTGATATTGGCGGCGATCGTGGCTGTGTACATTGTGCTGGGGATTCTTTACGAGAGTTTGATCCATCCTATCACCATCCTGTCCACATTGCCCTCGGCTGGTGTTGGGGCGATCCTCGCCTTAATCCTGTTCCGGATCGATTTGAATGTGATCGGCCTGATTGGAATTTTGCTTTTGATCGGGATCGTGAAAAAAAATGCGATCATGATGATCGATTTCGCTATTGCTGTTCGGAAAGAGCGTGGTTGGGGGCCTCGAGAGGCGATCCATGAGGCCTGTCTACGCCGGTTTCGCCCAATCATCATGACGACATTGGCGGCAATTTTGGGAGGAATTCCCCTTGCGATCGGGCGTGGTGATGGAGCGGAGTTGCGACAACCACTAGGCATCGCGATTGTCGGGGGACTGATCGTCAGTCAGTTTGTCACGCTGTTCACGACTCCTGTCATTTACCTATACATGGACGAATGGTTCTCAAGGAGTGAGTCACAGGACGAGGCGGTTGGCGAATCGCTATGATTGAAAGTGAATCAACGAGTCCTTCGATAGAGCGAAGCCTTGGATCTGGTCGGCTTGGAAGTCGGATCGATCGCCGGTGTCCCGTATGTAAATCGGGCGCGATGCACTGGAAAAGCGTTCGATCGTTTGAAATCGCTGAGTGCGAGACGTGTGCGCATCGATTTCTGGTGAATCCCGTATCCTCAGACCACGTCGAGAGTATCTACGGTGACGATTATTTCTTTGGCGGTGGTGCTGGATATAGCAACTACTTGGATCAGTCCGCATTGCTGCGAGGTCGCGGTCGGGATTACGCGCGGCGGATCAAAAAGTTTCGGAATGTGCCTGGAAAGATACTCGATGTTGGTGCGGCTGCGGGGTTCTTGCTCGAGGGATGGATCGAGGAAGGTTGGCGGGGTATTGGGGTAGAGCCGATTCGGTCCATGTGCAAGCATGCAGAAGCACGCGGGATCGATGTTCGTTGTGGGACCGTAGAGACTCTGGAACTCGAATCGGATGGGCCATGGGACCTGATATCGATGGTCCAAGTGATATCGCACATCTCGGAAACAGTCGATTCCATTCGCAAGTTGACACGGTACTTGGCCCCTGGGGGCCTACTATTGGTGGAAACTTGGGATCGAACGAGTTGGTTTGCGCGGTTGCGCGGGTCGG
>VGZN01000779.1 GCA_016872635.1 Planctomycetota bacterium
TAGCCCGACCCCGAAAACTCGTTGGGGTTGCTGGGAATCGCAACGTACGGTGGAAGATTGTTACGGGGTCCATATTCATGGCTGACGACTGAGCCAAAGCTTGGGTAGATCAACGCTGGGGACGGCTTGTAGCCAGTGAACATGTTATGCGTGCCACGCTCGTGAGCCGCCTCCCCGTGCGTCATCGAACGAATCACCGTCAGCTTATCCGATAGACTCGCCAACCGAGGAACCGTCTCGCTAAACACATCCCCAGTCTTGGTCTTGATCGTGTTCATCTCGCCACGATACTCAAGTGGACTGTAAGGCTTTGGGTCAAAGGTTTCTTGATGAGCAATCCCGCCCGGCAAGAAGATGTGAATGACGCTTTCCGCCTTGGCCTCGATGAAGTCGTAGTGCTTTTGATCCCCAAAGGCGCGGTTGGACTGGAGACGAAACATATCACCCAGTGTCAGTCCCAAGCCTCCTACCGCTCCTACCGTAAGAAAACCTCTGCGTCCTAAAGGATTGCCCAAACATTTCATGATCAAAACTCCTTCATCTTAGTACGTTTGTGTTTTCGTTATTCCGGCGAATCCGTAGCACGACACTGCGTTAGGCCTAAAGTGGGTGTTTACAGGAACTTGGTTGCCGTTAGCCATGCAACGGGTGAGGCGAAGGCACCGCATGCGAAACGGGGTTCGGTATCAACCTCGATGCTGGAAATGTCAGCGAGCAAATCTCGGAGCACTGCCCGAAAAATCCACGCCCAAAAATCAGATCGATGTTACTACCATCCAGGAGGGATCAGGTGGCAGGTTGGAAATTACTGGTCGCCGGGAGAGAACTCTAGTATAGTGGATCAGCCCCCCTTGTGTACCCTTTTGTTGAGCCTTTCCCAAAGCACAAAGGTATTTATTTCCACGTTGTCATCATTGCGATTTCATCCCTGCATTCATTTTGAAAACAAGCCAGGGCCTGCAAAAACCTCCTACTCCCCCTGAGTTCTGCATCCATCCAAACTATTAGCAGGGCGGATTTTGACAAAAAGACGATAGTAATGGGGGATGGGTAAGGCTGGACTAGCCTAATTGCTATACTCCCTAGGGACGCCATCGTTTCGGAACAATCGCCTGCGTGCTCCCAATCATGGGACTCACTGTTGGCTTGGGAAATGGACCCACTTGGGGGAAGACTTTCGCAGCGATTCCTAGTTTTTAGGAAACGCGTTCCCGCTTTCGTCGTCTGGCTTTTGGTGGCTCAGCATCGCACCTTCGAGCAAGTACTCGGGAACGAACAGAATAATGGGACACTGGGAAAACATCGGCTTACCGGAGGATTTTGACGGGACAGTCCGTCTATTCCCGTTGCCGAACCTCGTCCTTTTCCCCCACGTCATCCAAGCCTTGCACATTTTTGAACCCCGATACTGCGACATGCTGTCCGAGGCACTGGAGTCGGACCATTTGATTACGATGGCCCTTCTCGAGCGAGGCTGGGAGTCCAATTACAACGACCAACCCCGGTTATCGGGTGTTGTTTGTATCGGACGCATCATCTCCCATTCCCCTACAGGCGATGGTAGACACAACATTTTCCTGGCCGGCATTCAGCGAGCTCGCATCATCGAGGAACTCGAGGTGGAAACCCCTATCCGCCAAGCCAAGGTTGAGATCATCGAAGACATTCCGATCGACGACTACAGTTGGGAAGAAACCTGTCGAGATCAGTTGCTGGATGTCTTCCGAACAATGATCCCGAAGGACGCCGCAAACTCAAAAACGTTCTCCGATTTACTAACCCGCCAACTGCCGTTGGGGATTCTGACCGACGTTATTGCCTACGCCGTCAACTTGCCCATCTCCGTCAAGCAGTATTTGCTCGGTGAACCGAAAATCGAGAGTCGCTTTAAAGTCCTTATGGACAACTTGACCACGTTGGTAGAACCGGACGAGGCTGCGAAGGAAGAATCGTCTCGCAGTATTCGCCGCGGGTTTCCCCCGCCCTTCAGCGTCAACTAGAATGTCGAGCGGTCTGACGAGCACCTCAGGGGAGACCGCCGCAGAGGACTCGCCAGTTGTGTTCCGAAACCATGCTATGGTTTCCATGCAGCCGATGCTCCAGCAACACGTTTTAGCAATCTAGCT
>VGZN01000780.1 GCA_016872635.1 Planctomycetota bacterium
GTCACCTCGGTACAGACTATACGCGATCGATTCGTAATCCGGACCGTCGCCGATGGGTAGTGGTGGAAACGATACCTGAGGGTTCATCAATAACCAGCCAAGATGCCAAGGTACCAACAAGGCCGTGGCTATCACAAACCAAACCTTTGGGCCCATGTCCTATGACATCCTCACTTGCTGCCAACATTCAGTATCGTCCGCGGGATACGCCGGATGCATTGCCAAGATTTGGAACCGATGCTGCTCCACCTTGAGGTCCAGTAGGCGTCACTGGTTGCGATAATGACGCGGACCCCGCACCTTTGTATTCCAAAATCAAGAGAGCGTCATTGCGTTGGCTCGAAATATTGGGAATGATCCTATTAAGTCCCAGAATATTTGGTGCACCACCCGTCAGCAATGTGTTTTGGACTGTTCCGGTCGGTGCGGCGACGACCCCGCACGAAAGCACAAGAACTTGGTCTGTCGGCCAACGGAACCTTTCATGGAGTCGCCACGACACAAGTTGCGGCACTTCGACTTGCATATTCACTCCAGGTGTCGGTGAATCGATCGGGACTGTGTTCAATTTCTCGACTTGGTCGATGTCGCATTTGAACATCACGTCTAGGGTTTTCCCATCAAGACTTAGCAAGGGACTGAACACCATACGATATCCCTCCTGGATATCACCGTAACTGGGCGTGACCGGTGGGTACGGTGACGTGGTGTTAGGTACATATTCTTTTAAAAAGTTCCTCGTTCGCAGTTGCTCGAGGTTTTGCGATTGTCCGTGTACCATATAAACATCCGCGGATTGGATCTCACGAGCGTCTTGTCGCTGCCGTAGTTGGGCCATGAAGATCGCTGCATTCTCCTTCGACATTAACCAAGCTTGGACACCGGGTGTTCGGGATGGGGCGGACCGCATCAACGGGAGAGCCTTGGATCGCCAATTGGGATTTCCGATTGCGACAAGCTTGATACCGAATACTTGTGGTGTATTGTTGCCGTTGACAAACCTCTCGTAGACTTGGGCAACGACCTTTTGCATACCCGCATTGTGATAGACTCGCAAAGTTGATCGATCCGCGGTGAGTATACCCATCGGTTCGTTAAACCATACATCACTTCCTGTTTCTCGAACGATCCAATCGATCACCGCTTGCTGTGGCCGGTCCACTCCCTTGAGCGATTGGCAGTAGGGACGGATGTCGTATTCAACCCAGTATTGACCACTTCCCGTCGGTAAATCGATTTTCCCTGGCGTTTTTACCCCGGACGCGGATGCAGAGGTCCCAGCGGCATCGCTTTGACGAAGCGACTCGATCGACGGTACAGCAGGTGTAACGCCTCCCGAAGTTCCCAACGTGCCACTTGAACCACTGCTATTTCCAGAGGCGGTAGAAGTCGCGGTCGAGGGCAACGCGTTCAAGGATCCATTTGGGATGCTCGGCAATGTTGCTGGCGGTTGCGCGTAGATAGCTTGTGCGGCAACCAAGACCGCGCCCAGGGCAATCAGCCCCACCATTGGATTTACAACTCGACGCACGCTGTTGAACCAAGTGCTACTTCTTGATCTCCGATCACGATCGTTTGGATTCATGCGCTACACCTACCACCATCCGTTGTATCGATGTGCTCGCGGTATCGCCCGCATTCGCAATCGGAAGTACCGTCGCAAAAAGGAAGACCTGCGCTGTCGCCTCGAGGAGCTTCAAATGAAAATGCCCATCGAGTGATACTCGATGGGCTTGTTTGGGGGCAATAGTGAATGTCGGTAGTCTGAGGTAAAGCCGACCATTTCAACGCTGTTTTAAAGGCCACGCCTTTCGGTCACTCCGGTCAGTGTCAGGCAGGGGGCGTCATAAGCGACATAGCTAGCTATTTAAGCACGTCTCCGATATTGATCTTTCCGCGGTCTTTCTTTTCGATGGTTGGCGGTTTATCTTCGGGCTTGTCGGATACGATCCAAATGTTTCTGAACGCTACCGGGTTGCTATGATCTTGAAGGTAAAGCGGTCCCCCCTCTTTGATCTCACCGGAAGTGCCCCCTGGGGTTTCGCGAGGTAGCTCGAGATCGTCGTGAATGAGAACGCCGTTGTGTCGGATAGTGACGCGCGCGTCGCTCGTTTTTTTGCCAT
>VGZN01000781.1 GCA_016872635.1 Planctomycetota bacterium
TCCGCGATCTGCTCATCGCGGTCGTTCGTCAGGATATCGCGCCTAGCGGACCACTAAAAGGAGCCTCAACCAATCTCGTCGAAGTTTGTCCAAGGGGCTCGCTCACAGGTAAATACAACAATGACTGACGCAACAATCGAAGTACTCGTCTGGCTGTACAACATTATCGCAATGCTCGTTCCAATTGCGATGATTCTAGCAATTTGGCAACTAGTTGCGGCGATCGTTGGCTGGCGGACGGAAGTTCGAAACAGACGGCTTCGTAGATTTGGGGTGCTTGCCGCAACCTTATTTCTAATACCGGTACTCCTAGCTGGTTTATGGCGTGGTGTGATCCGGCCCGCGATGGGCAGCAAATTGTTGGCCAGTGTCAACGCTCAACGCGCCGAGAAGCTCGCTTCGACATCTTTCGTCCAATTCGGAGATACGGCCCCAGCGTTTCGTTCGGTAACTGTCGATGGAGCAACGGTTTCAATGCCGAGCGAGGGGGATGTAATTCTCATCAACTTTTTCGCCACTTGGTGTGGACCGTGTTTGGTTGAGTTACCCCACATCGAGAAAAGTTGGCTCGAAAACAAGCAGAATCCTAAGTTCAAGATGTTGGCAATCGGCCGCGAGGAGTCCGTTGATACGCTATTGCAATTCCGAGAGAAACACGGCCTTACATTTCCTATCTGCGCCGATCCTGATAAAACTATATTTTCTCTTTTTGCGAAAGAATCTATCCCGCGCACGCTTATCGTTGCTTCGGATGGTCGAATTGTCTACTCAAAAATCGGATTCCTGGAAGAGGACCTACCCGAATTCAAATCTATCCTTGCAAAGCAACTTAAAATAACAAAGAACTGACGAACAAAAAAATGCACCCGAGTTGCCGATCGGGCGTTTTTTGAAATCAAAGTCTCTTGGCGGCAACCGGGTGATTTTGCCGTTATGCGGCTGATTCCACCGCTTCATACGTCTTCGCGAAAATGTCCGGCTTGCACGGGTAATACTCCCCGTTCACACCACGAATGATCCAGTCACCAGGCAAGCCCTGCATCGTGCCTTCCAACGTCGCAATCAGCACCGATCCGTCTTCGCAATACTTTAGCTTGCCGTCAACAACTGCCTGAGCCAACTCACCTTCGTGGAACGACGGTTCAATCTTCCATGCATCAATCACGACTGGCTTCTTTCGGAACTTCATCTCAGCCTCTCCACAATTGCCGCATAACAAGCAAAATCAACCGGAGCGGCGGCAACGTCGCGCGTTGATTCCGGGCGATCACTCGCCGCCCGGTTATTTTGAGCGTTATCCCGCTTTAGACATGACGATCGAATCAACTATCTCGCGTGCTGCCGCCGAGATCGCCAATGGTCGGCTGTGGCGGGCAAAAGAAATCCTTGGATCTAGCATTTCCACCTACGGGTACTCTCGAGAGGTCTTTCGTGCGTTCGCAAATGTGCTGCTCCAAATGGGTGACGACTTGGAGGCAGGAAAATTTCTCTTGCTTGCAGTCGACAAACCATCTGCGTCAGAATTGGACGCAATTAACCTGTTTTTGGCCCGATACGAAGATCAAAGCTACAGTAAGCTGTTGGCAACCTTTCCTGCCGCCGCTCGCCTTGGAAATCGTGACGATTACCCGGAATTCCTGCGGACTTGCCTATCCGAATATGGTGCACCACAAACTCTAGTGCTGCGAGAAATGGCATCCACCAATACTCCAAATCCGACATATGAACGATTTTTACTGATGGGTTGTGGTTTGTTGGCCTTCTCCGCAATTGCCTGTACAATCGTCGGTGCATTAACCATCGTCTCGTGGTTGTTGAAGACAAGTTAGAATCCAGAACGCGGGATAACCAAGCGATGAACACGAAGCCCTCGAACAGCCGTTTTGATTTGCGTTAAGTCAACTGCTCGGGCTCGGTTATCGCCAGCGTTAGGCGGCAAGCCATGCGTCCCGGCCAGCTTCAACCAAACGAGTTCGAGCGTGCGATTATTCACAGCGTCGGCTCGGTGTTGCGATAAAGCAACCCCTCTTCTGTAAATGCCTTGATGATCAGGCGGGTCAACAGGCCTCCATGTTGAGGTAAGACCGTTCCGTTTCCCAGTCGTCGCTGATCTCATTGAGGA
>VGZN01000782.1 GCA_016872635.1 Planctomycetota bacterium
TGATGTCCTGTAGAAACTGATCGTACAAAGCATACCGGAAAGGATCTACGGCCGAAAGCTCCCGACGCCTCTGTTCTGCGAATTTTGTACCGTAATTCGTGGCAAGCTCAAGCTGTTTTTGGGTCTGAGGGGTCGCGAGGCTTAATAACGCTTCTGCGGTCGCTTTGGTCAGCGCGATATCGGATATGTCCTTAAAATCAACCGTTTCAAAAGCTCCGGTTTTTTGTCCGTCTTTGTATTTCGGAACTTGTATTTTGGCACCAATTCTAGATGCCATATCGATTGTGCGAATCAGAGGGAATGTTTCTGCCTGCGCCATGACCGCTTCGCGGTTGGCTGCTGCCATATCTGGAGCTTTGTAAGTTGGGCCGCACATCTGCGGCTCTCCCCACGGAATGGAAGGGTAATCTTTACTCCAGTCGTCTTTGGCGAACAGCATCACGCTGTGCGCCAAAACCATTGATATGTTAATGTCAATATTCATAATCCACCCTCAAATATTTCAGTTTTCCAAACAGGATTATACCCAAAACGCTTCATGTATGAATTGTATGGACTGTTTTCATTGCATGCTACAAAATATCTTGGAAATCCCTTTGTTTCCATGATTGAATCATAAACACGTTTTAGGTGCATGCTGTCTTTGGCTGAAACCTTTTCAGTATGGTTCCACAGCAAAAGCACCGGAATCCTCCCGAAAGACGACGCACCGATAATTTCACCGTTTCTCTCGACAACGTGAGTTGGGTGAATAATCGAGTCATTGTTTGCCCGAGCAGCATGCAAGACCAAGGCTTCTTGCTCAAGCGTTTGAATTAGCTTTACAGTCGGAAATGCGTTCATTGCTGCGGGCGAATGGAATCGACGAATCCGGACAGAATTGTGGATTGCAGGGACAATCGCCCGCTTGCGGTCACAACCTTGAATTGCAGGGTGTTCCAGCGCCCTTGACTGATGAGGTTGTAGGCTTTGAGGAACTTCTGGGAGTTGGTGATCGAAAGAGCCGAATCTAGAGCGGAGAATGTCCCGCTCATGTTCTTGGCCAGCGAGATCGCGGCGGTTGTGTTCGAGGTCGTGTACGGGTTGTCGAAAGCAAACTGGATGCTGTAGCCGATCTTTTCCGGAATCGGCTCGTTGAAATTGTATGCCTTTGTGATGACCGTGGACGAGTAGCCGGATCCGCCATCGAGATAAACCGATGATGCGAATGGATCGGTACGGGTTCCTGGGAAGTAGTCGTTGAAGGACCAGACTTGGCCCGCGCCCGCAGCGACCGAGACAATGTCTCCAGCGAACATGAGGATCGGTCCAAGATTCGAGAACGAGGTGGGGATGAAATCGTTTACAATCCAGTTGTCCCAATAGCCAAGCCAAGAGCTGGCCAGCGTATGGTAGACAAGGATCGCGTTGTTCTGGTTGAGGGCACCTTCGAGTGCGATCTCGACGGAGTTTTCGGTAAGCAACGCAGACTCGGTTTCTGTTCCGAGAATGAATGGATCATCGCTCAGGAACGGAACCGCCAGCAGATATCTGTTGTTCCAGAATACGCCATCGCAAAGGTCCAGTTTGGTCTTGTTGATATTGCTGATGAGATCGTTGATGGGGCTGGAGAGTGCGAGCCCGATGCTGGTCTGAGTACCTGCTTGGATCTGTTGGAGGGAGCGGACACCGTCGCGGGCGAGGAAGAAGACATCAGGTCCGACAGCGGCGATGGACCGATGCGAGGAGCATCCGATGTTGCCGCTGATAAGAATCACGGACCAGTCTGCTGGATCTTGGGTTGGGTCGGCATCGACGGCCCAGATGGAGCGTTCCTTGAAGACGACGAGGCGATATCCGAACCAAGAATAGAGCCCCTTGATGGGATCTCCATCGCCCCCAATCCTGACCGAGCCAAGAGGATCCCACGATTCTCCGTCGAGGATGTCCGAGAAGTAGAGGGTGTCAGGCGGATTTGCTGTATCGCCCGAAGCACACCATAGCCTGTTGGTGTGGCTGACGAGATAGAGCGGCTTGGACGGGGGTGTGAGCGAGACGTATGCGACTGCGTGGGAACCGCCAGCAGGGCTGATTGTCACCGCAGGGGCGGTTGTATAACCGCTGCCCGGGTTGATGATGTTG
>VGZN01000783.1 GCA_016872635.1 Planctomycetota bacterium
GATACGCACTTACCATGTCGGGGACACCCAAGTCCTCGTGATGGGAGGGAGAGGCCGTATACGGTACCAATCGATATGTCATTCCCCGGTCGGATTTGCGGTCGAGGCAGGATGGCTTCGAGAAGAAGATGCCATGCACCATGAGGATCGTCATTTGGTATCGAATGTAGTTGGATGCGATTCGATGCGCATCGAGATAGGCCCATCGTTGCAACTGGGGGCCTTGGACACGGTGGTCGTTGCAAGCGATGGTCTCTTTGACAATATCGCGATCCCTGGCGTCGTCGATCGGCTTCGCAAAGGGGATTTGCAAAAAGCCGTAGCCTCCCTGGTCGAGGCCGCGATCGCTCGTATGCACGGTGTGGACGGTGAGCCGAGCAAACCTGACGATATCAGCGTGATCGCGATGCGACCCCGTAATCTTCGAGAGTTGGGCTGTTACGAAGGGGCGCCGGACGCAGCGATTAAGCCGCGATAGTAGGCGAGGGCACCTCGGTTCGAGGAGAAAGCCATTTCAGCCAGAACTTCATTGCTCAACCGAGTCCAGTACCACTCGGTGACCTCACCATCTTCCGTACGGATTTCCCCCTCTTCGACCTGGGCCGTATAGAACATGTCCAGAACAGGGATGTCGATACCTCGATACGCGTAACAGTTTGGTGCCGACATCAAGTATTTCATATTCCGGATCTGAAGTCCGACCTCTTCGAGGACCTCCCGGCGAAGCGCTTCTTCAGCCGATTCACCTGGGTCGATGAAGCCCCCGGGCATACCCAGTTTTCCTTTGGCGGGATCATGAGCTCGGCGGATCAGCAGTACCTCACCATCGCTATTGGTGACGATGGCTCCCACGGCAGCGACGGGGCCAAAGAACGTGGTATGACCGCATCGCACGCACCGAAAAGGTCGAATGGGTTCAAACTCGGATCGTTTGGAGCCGCACGCGGGACAGTAGTAATAGGCGGCGGCTAGTTCCATGAAAATCACTCGCGGTTGTGCGCTCAGCGTCGCGGAATTAAGACGTTAATGTGACACTTCAGCGAAAGGTGCCAGGTGCTGACATATTAGCATAAAGTTCTTTGTCCCAGTTTGTGACGATCCGTCAAGTGAAGAGCAGCTTTGTGGCGGCTACCAGGAGAACGACCGCCAGCAGGAATCGGACCACGCGGACGGGTAAACGGTAGCTTCCCAGCGTGGCACCGATGCTGCCGCCGAGGAAAACCGAGATCAGCAAGGGCCAAATGTCGAACGGGATCGCGCCGCCACCACTCCACAAGCCAGCCAGCCCGGAAATCGAGTTGAGCAGAATAAAAACCGCAGAAACCGCTGACGCCGTTTTGGTCTTGGACCAGTGCATCATCAGGAGCACCGGGGTAAGGTAGATGCCTCCACCGGTTCCGGTCAGGCCAGCGAGGAACCCGATCGCGGCTCCGACCAGAAGTGCGATTCCAATCGACGGGGGGTTAGTCTGTTCGACCTCGGGGGTCGGGCGCAAGAACCAAACGGCTGAAGAGGCCAGGACGATTCCTAGCAACCACTGTAGCCATGGTGCTGGCAGGCTCAGTCGCCCACCGAGGAACGCCATCGGCACAGCGGCCGTGGCGAAGGGCCAAAAGAGCTTCCAGGAAAAATGCCCAGCCCGATAAAATTGAATCGAAGCGATCGAAGCAACGAGGACATTGAGGACCAATGCCATCGGCTTGATGTCGGATGCGGCGATCCCACACAGCGACATGACTGCGATATAGCCCGATGCTCCTGCGTGCCCCACCGATGCGTACAGCCACGCGATCAAAGCGACGCACAGGCACAACAACCAGAAGGATTCATGAAGAGGCACAAGTCAGCTCGCTTAGTCGGAGGTCATCCGCCGATTCGTACCAGGACTCGAGGGAATTGCTATCCCTTGAGCCGGGGCAGGAGAACGCGCTCGACCCACTTGGTATCGACGGTGCCAGACACGAACTCAGGCTGTTTGAGAACAATCTTGTGAAAGTCCGCAGTTGTCTTGATCCCGCTGATCCGCAATTCTGAGAGGGATCGCAGCATCGTTTCGATCGCTTCTTCGCGGGTCGGTCGATGGACGATCACCTTAGCGATCATGGAATCGTAATGAGGT
>VGZN01000784.1 GCA_016872635.1 Planctomycetota bacterium
GATCACAAAGTGACAGGGCGGGGTGAGAGATCGAAACGGAATGAGCGCCGCTCGAGTCGATTCGCCATCGTCCTCAGGGACATGACCGCGATGCACTAAATCACCGGTATGGACGATGAAATCGATCGGCGCGTTCAAGCCTCGAATCCAATCGCATAGTTGGCTGGATCGGAGGTTAGATTCGACCCCGGGGGAGACGGGAGTCAAGTTCCAATGGGTATCGCTGACTTGAAGGAATCGGACCGTCATGCGTCTTACTTCGCCATCACATCGATCATAGCTGCCGCGAACCATGGTAAATCGTCTGGTTTGCGACTTGATACAAAATGCCGATCGACCACGACGGGTGCGTCCTCCCAAATTGCTCCAGCATTCACCAAATCGTCCTTGATCCCCACCGACCCTGTCGTCCGAACACCTCGGTACACGCCCGCAGAGATGGCCAACCAGCCTCCATGGCAAATCGCTGCCACGCATTTGCCGTCACGGGCGAACTCCGAAATCAACTGCTTCACGCGATCCAGCCTTCGCAACCGGTCGGGCATAAATCCGCCAGGCAGCAATACCGCATCAAAATCGGAGGATTTGGCATCAGCAATGGCGATGTCCGAGGAGCACGGGTAGCCATTCTTCCCTGAATAAACGCGTTTGGCCTCTTCTCCGGCGATGACAAATTCCGCGCCGGCCTCGATCAGGCGAAGCTTAGGGTACCAAAGCTCCAAATCCTCATAAATATCACCAACGAAGGATAAAACCCGTTTTCCTTGCAGCGGCTTTGCGGTCATAAAGGTGCGTTTTTCGGTGTTGACTGGAACGTGCTAATATCAACGTGTTGATAGGGACAACGGAACAGGGAATTCGTAGACTTTGAGGGCGTCGTGAAGCTTTGCCAAAGTCGTACGACAGCGATGATTCCGCTTGGCCCAGATTCCGGGATAATCGTACCAAAAAAGTTCTTTTTGAAACGCCGCCCTTGCGGTCCCCCATGAAATTCCTGGAAAACAAAGTATCGTATAGCGACGTCGCGACGGAAAAAGCAGCAGGCAACGCCGTGCAATACGGTGTTCGCTCCTTGAGTAACTATTGCAGGAAATGATGCATCGATGCAGCTAGGTGATTTTTTTCGAGGTGACAGGCTCGGCTTGTCGTTTGAACTCTTTCCACCCAAATCGGATGAGCAGGTTCAATACCTGATGAGTACGGTAGGTGAATTGAACGAATTCACTCCTGATTTTTACACCTGCACGTATGGTGCTGGCGGGTCGACACGCGACCGCACCTTGGAAATCATCACTGCTGTCAAGCAACGATTTGGGCAAAAGGTCGCCACCCACCTTACCTGCGTTGGCTCAACCGTGGATCAGTTGCGAGATTACTTGCGATCAGCGATGGACGTCGGTACCGATTACATCGTCGCATTGCGCGGCGATCCTCCAAAGGGCCAAACCGAGTTCCAGCAAACTGTCGGTGGTCTCCGCTACGCGAACGAGTTAGTGGATCTACTTCGAAGCGAATTTCCCAATTTCGGTATCGCAGTCGCAGGCTACCCAGAGATCCATCAAGAAGCGCCTTCTGCGGCGGTCGACCTACAGAACTTGAAACGCAAGGTGGATAGCGGCGCGGACATCATCGTGACACAGTTGTTCTACATCAACGATGATTACTTCCGTTTTGTAGATAACTGCAGGGCGGCAGGGATCACCATCCCGATCGTGCCCGGAATCTTGCCAGTGACGAACCTGGCTCAGATACAACGCATCACGGCCCTTTGCAAAGCAAAGCTACCTGATTCGTTTGTGAATCGATTGTCAGAGCAGGATTCTGCCGAATGGCAATTCCGAGTAGGCGTTGAGTTTGCAACTCAACAAGTCTCCGAGTTGCTCGATGCAGGGGTCCCCGGTGTCCACTTCTATGTGCTCAACAAATCGCAGGCAACCTCGGAAGTTTTGAGAGCGCTCCGCTTTGTCACCTCGGCGAGATAAGACTACTCGGCAGGGCCACTATAGGCAGGGCCACTATAGGCAGGGCCTCGATAGGCAGGGCCTCGACAGGCAGGGCCTCGATAGGCAGGGCCTCGATAGGCAGGGCCTCGATAGGCAGGGCCTCGCCAGGCA
>VGZN01000785.1 GCA_016872635.1 Planctomycetota bacterium
GTGGTCGCTCAAGGCCCATGGAAAAACGAGGACTTCGGTGAACTGAAGTTCTGCAGCGAGTTCAAAGTGAAAGGGATCGACGCAGGGAATGTGACGTATGGGGTCGGGGTACCGATGATCGCTGTGCGGAGTAATTCCTCGGAGCAAGACCCCAGTGGAAAGTACTATCCCGAAGGATTGTCGTTCCCTGTCACGGCACTGCTGCGCGTCACAACTCCCAATATCCATTCGCGGCGCGAAGATCATCATCGCCATCCGTGTGTTCTAGAACTTCACGATCCACTTGCGTCGACCGACATCGAGCTCAATTCGAGGCTCGTTCCATTGCAAGCGGACTTGAGTACGCCTCTTGCGTACTTCTTGGACAATCCGAAATTCCGCGAACAAACCAACAGCACTCTGGGCCTGATCGATCCACACAAAACCGAGAAACTCCGCGGGATCTACATGCTGGAGCCTTATGATCCGAAGCGTATTCCGGTGGTGATGGTACACGGATTGTGGTCGAGCCCATTGACTTGGATGCCGATGTTCAACGACTTGCGTTCCTTCCGCGAGCTTCGAAAAAATTATCAGTTTTGGTTTTACCAATATCCCACAGGACAGCCGTTTTGGATCAGTGCAACCCAAATGCGGAGCGATTTGTTCGAGCTAAGGCACTCTCTTGATCCGCGGCATCAACATGCGGTCTTGGATCAGATGGTGCTGGTGGGGCATAGTATGGGGGGATTGGTTTCTCGCATGCAGACCCTCGAAAGTGGCGAAGAGTTTTGGCGCATTTTGAGCGACCAGCCGTTTGAAAAAGTAAAAGCCGACGATGAAGAACGACAACGACTGGCGGCGGCCATGTTCTTTCATCCCAACCCATCGGTGCAACGCGTCGTGACCATTGGGACGCCGCATCGCGGCAGCGATTACTCGAATGACTACACCCAATGGCTTGGACGAAAATTCATACGACTACCAACGAGCCTAATCGAGATGGGGAACTCGCTGATTCGGCAAAATCCAGGAGTCTTCCGGGACACAGAGTTATTGTTGACGAAAACCAGCATCGACTCGCTTAGCCCCGATTCGCCCATCTTTCCAACGATGTTGCGGGCCCGACGCGCACCATGGGTCCATTACCACAACATCATCGGGATTCTGGAAAAATCGAAATGGTTCCATACCGACGCCCCGGATTCCGATGGGGTGGTCACTGTAGACAGCGCCCATATCGATGATATTGATAGCGAAGTTGTCGTTTCCTCATCCCATTCGATGATCCATTCAACTCCCAGGGCCATTTTAGAGGTCCGTCGTATCCTGGTAGAGCATCTCCGCGACGTCTGCAACAAGCCGGAAATCGCGTCGATGCTGGAAGTACCAGACACTTGGAAGGAATCCACGCGCGTGGCACCCATCCAACCGGCTCCGATCCTTTCACACCAAATCGCAAAGTCCAACGATGTCAGGGCGTCATTCAGCAGTCTGCCATGGTTCCATCCGTCCGCGTCATTACCCGCTACGGGAAATCCATCATCCCATGGGATCCCGCTCCCCCCGGCATCGGCAGCCCTTACGCCTCCGGGTCCCAGCAACTTCTCACCGCTTCCTCCTGCCGTCCTCACTCGATAGGCCCGCTAGACAACAAATCGACAATCGCTCCGTGTGGGGCAATGGACTTAGGCTTTCCCAAAGCGCTAAATCCTTTACGATTAGGCTTTGAGATTCGCCCCTCGGACGCAGAGCGACGCGGTAGAATACTCGCAGGCCTCATCCATCCCTCACAGACCGTACTACAACGTCGCATGCTCAAGATCGAATTCAACGGTAACGAGGAAATGATCGACGCGTCGGAAACGATCCTCGACCTATTGAAACGCTCCGGCGTTGAGGCGAAATTCTGCGCCGTGGAAATCAATTTGGAAATCCTCCCCAAGTCCGAATACGCGACCTACCAACTGCGCGATGGCGACCGCATCGAAGTAGTGACGCTCGTGGGTGGCGGCTGATGTCGATCCCCCCCTCGTACCCAACAGAAAACCTCATCCGCGACGACGGTTGCCTTCAGATCGCGGGGAAGACTCTTGCTAGTCGAGTCATCGTCGGAACCGGACGATATGATACTC
>VGZN01000786.1 GCA_016872635.1 Planctomycetota bacterium
CGCCATACGCCGCACTGCTAGCAGCGTACACAAAACGCTTCACTTTAGCTTGCATACTATGATGCAACATGGTCAATGTTCCCGTAACACATGCATGATTCGTATCTAGCGGTTTTTCAAGCGACATCTGAACCGAAGCCAATGCGGCTTGATGGAACACTCTCTCCACTCCTGAGATCGCCTCTTTCACTGCGATCGCATCATTGATGTCACCTTCAATCAATTCGATTCGATCAAGCACCTCATCGAGATTATCCCGCTTGCCTGTGGAAAGGTTATCTAAGACCCTAACCTTGTGGCCAGCTTCCAAGAGTCCACGGACAATATGCGAACCTATGAAGCCACATCCGCCTGTCACCAAACATCGAGCCATTTTCCTACCACCTCATCAGGGACAGTAAATCGAATGCCAGCCACGAATAGACCACTCATGGAACACCTGAATGGTATATCAAGCGATCCTGGGCAGACGCAACGCCGGTTCCCGTGAGATAGCCAGCATTTAGACAGGAGCGATACCAGGTAACTCGATCACTCCACAAGACCTACTTCATTTTTCGAAGAGAATGGTTCCTCACCTAAGCCTGGCAATCGAGGATCCACGCACCTAAAAATGAAATTCCATTTTGTTGATGCTTCGATAGACTTCGAGCAATCCGTTGCATTCCGACTTTAGTCCCGTGAGTCGCAGGAATTAGGACAACGACCCCATTGCATAGCTGGCCCAATCGTTCTATCCGAAACGAGTCTATTCCGTCCAAATCAAGGATGGTCATTCCGTGTTGCTGGCGAAGTGCCGGCAATCCAGAAAGTTCTTTCAACGATTGCTTGTATTCCGGCGAGCCTGCAGGGTACTCTTGGTCGATTCGCTCCCACTGCAATCTCGTGACACAAGTCTCTTCTGCCGACAAGCGATTCTCTCCCGCGGTGAGTGTTCCCTCGATGTAGGCGGTCGATCGCCCGGTTCTCTCTGCAATCCGAATCGCCAACTCATGCAGAAGACGGGATTGTGTACTGCCGGAAAGACCTTCTACGCAAACAACGCCCATCAGAAAATTCGGGACTCTTCGAATCGATCGGCACAAACCATCCAAGGGAATCCGGATGGATTCAAGCGTCGTCGATTCTAACTCGCCAACATGCAACATACATGGACTCGTCATCGATGAGGCATTTCTCAGTTAACGGAATGAGGCGCACCTAGAGTTACAACGGGTTTGCATCAGGATTGCCGGAGTTTGGCAAACAGTTGTGCATATGGATGGAGTTTCACTCGGGTCCCGCCGGTGACGCTCGGACGCGTTGCTGTCGCGGCACCTCCCTCGGCATCCTCCTCGACCACAATCACATCGCGATCGTCACCACTTTCGACGATCGCATGCTGCCCTGTCGGACCGCCTGCAAACCCTGATTCCGTCCGGTCAGCACGACGAGTCATCGCAAAGCCATCCAGCCCTTCATCTTGCGAATCTTCGAGGACCAATTCTGTGGAATCGCTGAGCGTACAAATGCGCCCCGCGAACGATTCTTTGGGATCGATCGTGATTGCACTCATGTTCATGTTCGAGACCAAGTCCCGCATCTCGTCTTCGATCTGCTGCTCAATCTCTTCGAAGCTATGCTCAGAAAGATTCGATGCATACTCAAGGGAGCCCTCGCGATCCGTCGCAAATTCAGGACCTACCGGATTGACACTAGGCTCCAATTCCCGGTGCCACTCAAGGAAACTCTCTGCGTCTGGGTATGCCATTGACGCATGTGGTCGATGGATCGAAGCAAATTGATTTGCATCGTGGTTCAGATTCCCATAGGCCATCCCTGAATAACTTTGATAGCTCGTCGACGACTGGACTGGAATAGTGAACTCTTCGTCAAAATCCTCGTTGTAAGCCGTGATCAATTCGTCGGCTCGTACCTGCGGTTCCACTCGTCCAACCTCTGGGTTCCCGATCGGCGGCAATGGCTTGCTCAACGGTGCGGTATCGCTCGCACGAATGGTCTCATGAAGAAGCGAGCCGCGCGATGTCATATCGTAAATGCTGTCTTGGGTAGCCACTAGTGGCTGAGAGATTGCAGCTCGTGGTTGAGTCATCGTGTCTCGGACCTTT
>VGZN01000787.1 GCA_016872635.1 Planctomycetota bacterium
CCAGTTCGGTGAGGGCCTGCGCAAAACGGGCTTCGCCGTTGCCCAAGACGACCCATTGAGCATCGCGAGAGTCGATCCAACGATGCATCAATGGTACCACCAGATCCCAACCCTTTTGCTCCGCAAGTCGACCAACCAATCCGATCAGCGGTACCTCATCGCGGACCTGCAATCCAACCTTTTGTTGCAGTTGACGCTTGCAAGCGAGTTTCCCTTCCTTCCAATTCGCTGCTGTGTACCTGCTCGCGATCAAGTGGTCGTTGCGAGGATCCCAGACATCGTAATCGACCCCGTTGACGATGCCTTGAATCCGATTGGCCTTGGACCGAAGCAACCCGTCAAGCCCGCATCCGTGCAACGGTTGCTGGATCTCCCGGGCATACGAAGGACTCACCGTGGTGATCATGTCGGCGAACGCAATGCCTGTCTTCAGCAAATTCAGATCCCCAAAAAACTCCATTTGTTGCCAGTTGTAATACTGCCAGTCCATGTCGGTCAAAGGCATATCCGCGCCCCAGAATCGTCCTTGATAGGCCAAATTATGAATCGTCATGATCGATGCGCAGTGACGATACCAACCGAATCCCCGATAGTGGGTTCGATGGAATGCGGGAATTAGCCCCGTTTGCCAATCGTGGCAATGGAGAATGTCGATGGGTAGTCGAAGTCGTTCAATGGCTTCGACCACGGACCGCGCAAAGAATGAAAAACGCTCGCAATTGTCTCGGTAATCGCCATGCGAGTCCCCGTAAAGCTCTTCGCGATCGAAGTAAAAGGGTTGGTCGATGAAGTAGACATCAACAGGAGATCCAGAGGGGCCTTCGGAACCACCGATTGGCAATTGCGTTTTTAAAACATGCGCAGTCATCGGCTTGCCAGCGATATCGATCACAAATGAAATGTGCGTATTGTGAATCTCAGCGCAGTGCTTCTTGGCTTTGCGATAACCGGGTATAAAAATGCTGCAGTGATGTCCAAGCTTGGCGAGCTCTCTGGGCAATGTTCCACAGACGTCAGCGAGTCCCCCCGTTTTGGCGAAGGGGATCGCTTCCGATGCTGCCATAATGATGTGCATGATGAATCAGCTTTCACTCAGTGAGGTTGAAACAGGCGACCCCCACCAATGTAATCGAGATCTGCTCGATTGAGGACGTGGTGAATCGTGACAGATCGAAGTGGGCCACGACGGAGCCTTGTCAACACCCATCTGAAGCATTTTGGACAATTCTGAAAGAGTTTTGTCGAACCTCAAGTTGACCTTGGTGCCGAACAAAACAACCGGCTATAATCCGCCCTCGACGATACCTTATCCCCCACACTCCCACGGAAGAGACGACTCGTGCTTTCGATCCGACCTACCGTTACAGACCATGTCTTCAGTGTCTTCGGACGATCGATCCACCCCGAGCTATTCAAATCGCATCGCACGCGCTCGCTCGAACGGAAAAACTACCGAGCTCGAATCGATATCACCAGCGACGGCCATGTGATTAACTTCACCGGCAGCAGAGGTGCCACCATCTCCGAAGTGGTAGGATCGATCAAGCAACCTCTTCCTCAGCAAAGGCGACTGCTCGCCCTCAATTTGAGAGGAAAATATGCCGAAGAACTCCACGGTAAACGGGGGCTGAAATACACCTCGAGCTTCGAACTCGAGCACGTTGCCGCCGATATGTTCTGGATGCTGCAAAACCAACTCCAAAGCTGCGGTTCCAGCAACGAAATGATTCATACGTTCGACTCCAGCGGCCGTATCCCCTTCGGCGCGATCAGCTTCGTCCACGTCGAGACCCGTGAACGCCAACTGACTATCCAAGCCTTCCATACCTTTCCAGATGACTACGCGATCGTCAAATCGACATCGATCTTCTGTATCGATTGCTAGCATCGACGGAAAAAGTCGCTCGTCACCTCAGGCAAAGCCGGAAATCGCTTTTTTCACCTTTGCTCTCCAAAATCCTTGCGTGACGGTTCGCGATGGGACAGACTGATTCATCGCGTGCTGCTGTTCGACCCTCCAGTGGTTGCCCCGGTGAATCCGTTCCAATGCCCCTCACCCAACGATCAGGAAACCCGCGTTGCTTCTTCGCTGCCTCATGGGTCCTT
>VGZN01000788.1 GCA_016872635.1 Planctomycetota bacterium
CGCCCACTCAAAGGGAGAACCTGAGCGTAGGCACAGTGACAGACGTTGGCAAACGATTTTTCGAAAATTCTCAATTTTTCGCGTTCGGTATCCGTAAAACAAAACGCTTTAAACGAGGGTGCGTTGTACCGCGCGAATTAGCGAGTTCGGCCAGTGACGGCCTTTTTCCGTACATGGAGATTGCTGGAGACAATATCGTATGGCTCGAAATCCCCTCCGGCGAACGATGGTCGATGGAAACCGGGCGTGGGTCGGAATTAGCTGCTGTTGCCAGGGTGCCGGGAACGGATCAATGGTTGGTGGGAAATGCACATGGCGAACTCACCATTTTGGATCGCTCATCGGTAAACAGGGAACCGAATGCAATCCATTGGAAAACTATTTTTCCTGAATCTGACTTCGCACAGCTTCAATTTCATCCTAATTCCAAGTGGTATTCGGCGATTGGAGGGACGGTTGGTTACCCGCTATGCATTCGCGATCGCACCAACGACGAATTGGTCTTTGAAACGAAGGGGTGTCGATCGGCCGCATTTACATCGGATGGGCTACAGATGGCTATCGGCAGAGCATCGTCGAATCATGTTGACATTATCGACACAACGAATTGGCAACCTGTGAAGACGTTAAAAAAACATCGCTCGACAGTCAATGTGATGGAATTTACCCCGGATGGCCAATGGTTGGTAAGCTGCAGCGATGATCGAATGGCCTGTATTTGGGACACGGCTACTTGGGAATTGCGAGACACTATTTCTCTGCCGGGTACGATGCTCTCATCAATGACGATCTCACCGGATTCCAGAACGCTGGTCTTTTGCGATCTGGCTGGACGGATCACGCTATGGGATATGAGGACAAGGCGAGAATTGATGGTTCTACGGCAGGAAGGACCACTAGTGCTTAAGGTAAAGTTTGTTGCGGACGGGTCCAAATTGTTTGCATGGAATGGAATGAATGAATTCGAGATTTTTGAGACGCAAGAGCGTCCGTTTATGGTTCCCAATCGCAACGAGTAATTTCGCTATCGTGCACGATGTTGGATGTCTGGCCATCGGCTGTTGTGAGCAGCAAGGCGCTAGCCGGTGGTTTGGTGCTATGTACGATGGAATGATTGTTGCCGCGGTTTTTTGGCGTAGCTAGGGACACCGACGGCTAGCGCCAAAGTCGCTCACGTTGGGGACATGCTTTGCATGTCGGGCGACACAAGCCTGGCGGCTGTTGTAAGCAGCAAGGCGCTAGCCGGTGGTTTGGTGCTATGTACGATGGAATGATTGTTGTCGCGGGTTTTGGCGTTGCTAGAGACACCGACGGCTAGCGCCAAAGTCGCTTAGGATGGAAGTTGCTACCGTGTAGATCGTTGGGACATCTCAGCAAAGGTGCCATTGGCTATGAGCGAACAATTCAACCCCCAAGACTTCCCATACGCTATATTCATTACATGGACAACCTATGGTTCATGGCTACCCGGTGACCACCGGGGGTGGAGCGATTCCAATGGGACGGCAAGGCAACCGCAACCACTCTTAGAAGTATGGGCTAGGAATCGATTGAAGGAGCTACCTGTAGTGCTATGTCAAGAACAACGTGAAGCGATTGAGCGGGTTATCAGAGAACATGCCGAAATCCGTGGTTGGAGTCTGTTTGCGGTTTCCGTTCGAAGCAATCATGTGCACGTTGTGGTGCGGGCTACGGCGATACCCAGTAAAGTGCGAGATCAATTCAAGGCGAATGCCACGCGTGTATTGCGAGCGATGCCGCAGCCGATCGCAAATGAAAAAGTATGGTCGAAAGGAGGAGATATCGAGTTTGTCGATACCGATGAGGAATTAGAACGAATTGTTCTCTATGTAACTGAAGCACAAGACCGTATGGATAGGAAAGAACACTAGCCGGTGGTTTGGTGCTCGTTACGAATAGGATGATTGTTGTCGCGGATTTTTGGCGTAGCTAGGGATACCGACGGCTAGCGCCAAAGTCGCTTACGATGGGTACATGCTTTGCATGTCGGGTGACACAAGCCTGGCGGCTGTTGTAAGCAGCAAGGCGCTAGCCGGTGGTTTGGTGCTATGTACGATGGAATGATTGTTGTCGCGGGTTTTG
>VGZN01000789.1 GCA_016872635.1 Planctomycetota bacterium
TCCTTCCAATTTGCCAATAAAAGGTTATCTCCAACGGGCAACCACAGACAGGCTATCACGAATTGTTCGCCATGCCCAAGGTAAAATCATCCAGGCTACCCCGTCACGCGGATCCCTCTCTTTCGTAGCGATGTTCTCGATCTAGGCGAGGGAGGGGAGAACGGCAGAACCATAAATCGTCCAGCGGTAACCAATGACATAATGTCGCAACGTACATTGCGATGATCGCGAGATTCATTCGACGCGTTTTAATCATACCACGCGAACCGGGACATTTTACTCCGCAATCCAGCAATTCAATCGCAGACAATCGAATCGATGACCTGCCATTTTCTCTGGGATTTCAAAGGTTTGTAGAATTTTACGCTGTTGGTCCTACGTCCGATCCGCGCGAAAATCGCATAAAGACAATTTTACGAGATCGCAACGTGCACGCTTCGAGCATTGCCTCCTGCAGCCGCGGTAGCCCCCAAAGCACCAGCCGTTCATGGAATAATTCTAAATTTTTCACTGACTCGTCAGTTTTTTCGAATTACGGTAAGTACCTCACTCAAGTTCCGGCGTCGCCATGGATTGGTCACCGGAAGTTCGTTTTGGTTTTTGTTGACACACACACTTCAAATGGTCTTTCGCTTCACCTTACTCGCCCTGTTCTTTACTCAAGCCTTTTTTTCACCTCACACTTTGGCCGGAATTGTCGTTGACGGTGGCACTTCGGATTGGGGGGTGACCGTGATTGACGGCACCAGCACCAACAAGACTCCGAGCAGTTTCGGAACTGGAACTCTCTTGGTTCCGGCCGTTGCAAATAATGGTTACGGCGGCAATGCGGTCTATCATCGATACCTACCCAACAGCAAAGAGACTCTCTTCTTCCAGACGGAAGACCAAGACGACACGGCTGGAACTGGCGGGTATCTTGGTCCATATTATGGTGGGCAAAACTACGACTCCGAGTTTTTAGGAGCATCGCTTTGCGATGGAAAGACCCTCTCAATCCTCGTGGTTAGTGGTCAGCGCCCAGATAATGGACTGTCGAATTACAGTCCTGGCGACATCCGCATATCGACCTCCATCGGGGTTTTCGGAATCGAAGTGGGTGGAAACGCCAACGACAATTTCGCAACGACCTACAATCTTAATACCAGCGGATTTACAACCTCGGTTACTACCCTCAACACTCGCAATGCCGGCAGTATCTGGAAGACATCTTCCACGCCTGATTCAGTTGCCAACTGGATTTCGGATTCGATCCCGGCACCACCCGACTACCCCGTGCAACTCAACCACACAACATTGCAGTCCAGCAACTTTGTGGGCAATGCCAATTTCCTGTACACGAAAAACTCAGTGACCACAAAGCACTCTATCATCGAGCTAAGTTTTGACGCGTTCAGCTTGCTCGGTTCGGGCGTCAAAATAAATTCAATTTCGTGGTATCCAAGTTGTGGCAACGACAGTTCGATCATCGCCATGGGAGGCGCCCAAACGGTACCTGAACCCAGTGCGTTCGCCATCATCCCAGGCCTTTCGTTCCTAGCCATGTTCTTGCAACGATTTCGCCGAAGAAAGACAAGTGCCGTAGCGGAATAAACGTCTCGAGACAACCGAAGAGCCGCCAATTGGACGCCCCTAGGTCTTTCCCCCTCTCCAAGGAAGGCGGCTCGCACGCGAATCGCTTTGGGGATCACGGTGGTTTCAACCCCGCTAAAGGCCTTAGATCCGGCTGGAAAGTCATTTTGTTGGCCAAGTTTTCAGGCTCTTCAAGCCCAATCGTGGATCCCTCTATTTACAATCGGATCCACATCCTCTGTGACAAACTTCTACGTTATCTCTACGAATGATGATGGTGATGATCAAGACATTTGCCCCGTGGCCTTTGGCGTTACTGGCTGTTCTCGTGTGTCATTCCCTTTCCGCGTTTGGTCAAAAAACCGACGTGAAGCCGGAAATTGGGATCCAGGAACATCCAATCGATGAGTTCATCCTTTCGGGCGCACGGATCGTCCTCGAACCAGGCCGAATCATCGAATCGGGTGAGCTTTTGATTTCCGATGGCAAGATCGTCGCTGTCGGGGAAAAAGTCGATGTTCCTGCCGGGG
>VGZN01000790.1 GCA_016872635.1 Planctomycetota bacterium
GGATTTAAGCGAGTTTTCAGAACAAACAGGGACGGTGAATCCTCAACTCATAAAGTGAGTGATTTGATCAAAGGTCGAGCCCCTAAGGGGTGGTATATCTCGAAGTAAATACCCGAAAACGTACCCGGTTGTACCCGGGACTGTACCCGGTTTTTTTTGAATACTTCCCATCGTGCTGATCAACGTGATCGGCGTTCTTAATCGATGGGAGTTTAGTGATGAGCGAGACGCATGAGAGGGGGCGTGATCTATTGCCCCTGCGAAGGATGGCGGCCCGGTTAGGCGTACCGAGCAAGTGGTTGCGTGAGCAAGCGCAAGCGGGGCTAGTGCCTGGTTTGAAAGCTGGGGATAGGTGGCTGTTTGATCCTGTGATTGCAGCGGATGCGGTGCGATCGATGGCAAGCGGTGCGAAAGGCGGTGCGGAATGAGTAAACAATTCCTACTGTCCGGTAGCTTGTTGATCATGCGGATCAGTCCAATCGAATCCGATGAGGTTTTATTTCAACGGGTGAGAGAAGTATCCGATGCAATGGATGAATTGGATGCGGCCTGCAAGAAATACCCCATAGTTGTTTTGACTGTTGATGGATTTGATAAGGACCCGAGAGAGTTGTGGCATATTCCTCGGGCGGTTCAGACGATCAAACGAGCCTGTAAGGCTGGTTTTCTATCTATCTTGCATCCGTCTGTTTTGATGGGCTTGCCAAGTGGGTTAGTCCCTGTCCTCGGTGGTATGAAGGCGTTTGGTGCGTTTGAACTGTGGCTTGTAGCATCGGGAAAATTCGAGACTGATGATTATCGATTAGAAATCAATCGTGACGATGCTTTGCGATTCCTGAAAAAGGAAATCCCATCTGAGAACGTGCGATTGCGCGAGCGGATTGCCAAGTGGCGATCGGAAAGCGGTGCATCATGAGCCGAGTGGTTCACTGCAAGAAAGAGCGTGCCGATATATACATTGGCCGGCCCTGCAAGTCGTTTGCGGGTGGCAAGTGGGGCAATCCATTTCTCATCGGGCGTGATGGCAGTCGTGCCGAAGTTATTCACAAGTATCGGGAGTGGATCGTCAAGCAATCCGAGCTGATGGGATCCCTCGATGAGCTGCGTGGAAAGGTGTTAGGTTGTTGGTGCAAACCGCTGCCCTGTCACGGTGACGTTCTGATAGAGTTGCTTGAGCAAAGCGAGAAAGGGGGTGACGAATGACCCCTATCGAACTAGAGCGATTGGCTGATGCGGTGGCTGAGAGGGTTGCTGCACGATTGGCAACGGTTGATACCGATGCATTAGTGGATGTGTATCGGGCGGCCGAGTTGATTGGGTGCAGCGTCCCGACAATCGAGCGTTTGACTCGATCGGGAGTGATTCCATCCATGAAGATTGGCCGGCTGCGGCGGTATCGTCCAAGCGATCTGCTTGGGAAATCGAAAGGGGGTGCGGCGTGAACCACTACCCCCGATCGAATAGTCAATCAACTAATTTTACCCCCGTGGCAGAGCTGAGGCGAATGGCCCGAGGGCGATGGCGTGAGATTCTGGTTGCGGCCGGAATCCCTGCGGTTGCTCTCGATGGACTGAAAGGCCGGCCCTGTCCTCGATGTGGTGGCAAGGATCGATTTGCTCCTATGAAGGACCTCGATGAGCGTGGCGCATTGCTGTGCCGATCGTGTCATCATGGATCTAGCGAACCTCGAAGCGGTGATGGCATTGCTGCCCTACGTTGGTGGCTCGGAGTCGATACGGCTGCAGCGTTGCGTTGGCTGTCATCGTTTCTCGGCGTTGTCCCTAGTGCCCATGTTCCCCGGGTGATCGTGCCCGTGATGAATCCCCAGGTGACTCGATCCCTGTCGGATGATGATCGTCGTCGATTTGAGCTAATGGCTCGGGTGTTTCGAGCGAATCTGAAAACCGATGCCGAGCGTAAGGTGGCGGCGGATCTAGGAGTGAGCCCTGGTGCATTACGGCGTTTGTCAGTCGGCTGGTCCCCATCGCACTGCGCGACAACGTGGCCGATGCGAGATGCCGATGGCAACGTAATCGGGATCCGATTGCGGTGCCCACGGACTGCTCGAAAGTGGGCTGCG
>VGZN01000791.1 GCA_016872635.1 Planctomycetota bacterium
GCAGTGTTGGTTGCTCTCGGCTGCGAAGAGATCGCCATGAATCCCGCGGCAGAGATCGGTCAAGCGGGCATCGATGAGTCACCTTTGGAAGCGACGGTATTGCAGGCTTATCTCGACATCGCATCGCGTCGCGGCGTCTTTCCCGCGGCGGCTGTCCGATCCATGTTGGATCCGGGCGAAGGATTGGTTCGATTTCAACTTGCGGATGGAGGTTTTGTTTATAAGACCTCTGCGGAGTTGCAGGACGCATTGCGATCGGAGAATGTCACGCTGGAAACCCCGCTCGTACCGGTCAATCAAATGGCGACATTCTCTGGGCATGAATTGCGGACTTGGCGATGGATCACCCACACGGTACCGACCCGAGAGCAATTAGCGCCCACCTTGAAATTGGAGATGGAGGCTCGGGAAAAACCTGCCTTTGATTTGCCTCGTACAGCAATGCGGACACATATTCGCGGCATCATAGGTCATCGTCAGGTCAACCGAGCGATTCGGGCGATCGAGGACTCTCTCAACAACGATCTATCGAACCTCATCTTGATCGATCTCGACTCGCCTGGTGGGAATTTCGAGGAAAGTCTGCGACTCGCATTCTATTTGAGCAGCATCCCTCCCGAACAAGCGGAGGTGGTGGTCTTTGTCAGTGGCCACGCTCGAGCCGACGCATCGTTGATCGCGATGGCGGCCGATAGCATCGTTATGGGGGAACGAGCGGTGCTTGGTGGTTTCGGTGAAGCGAGCATCGCTCCATCGGATATTGAAACCCGAAAAGTAAGCTTGATCAAGTTTGCCAACCTAGCCGGTCGAATGAGTGGCGACATCGCGGGGTGCGTCTGTCCTGATGTTTCCGTGCACGAGTATCGTAGCGCCGATGGGAGGCGTTCTCGCCAAGTGGTTGGTTGGCAGGAACAGGATGGTGGCAAACTTCCATTGTGGGTTCAAGGCCCTGCGGAAAACTATAGTGATGGATTGAATGCGGAAAAAGCGTTAGCGCTTGGTATCGCATCCGATCGAAGTCCTTCATTGGAAGCCGTAGGGCGTGGTTTTGGACTGAACGCCCTCCCTCTTGAAAAACAGACCAATCGCGTTGAGCAAGTTGTTGAATGGATAGCCTCGAAGCGTTGGTTAACCTTTCTTCTTTTTATGGTGGGAATCATTTGCTTGAGCACCGAGCTCAGTACGCCCGGGGTCGGAGTTCCCGGCGCGATCGCTCTCGTCTGTTTCCTCCTTTTCTTTTGGATCAATATGTTCCAAGGCACCGTGGAGTGGCTGGAGATACTGTTGATCGGTGGCGGAGTATTGTGCTTGGCGATCGAGATTTTTTTGCTACCCGGTTTCGGCATTTTCGGTGTTGTCGGACTTGGGATGTTAGCGTTGGGTTTGGTGCTCGCCGGACAAACGTTTGTGATACCGACCAATGCGTATCAGCGAGAGCAGCTGATCCATGGCTTTGGTCAACTGGGGTTCGGGGTGTTGGTGCTGTTTGGAGTAGCAATCGCCTTTCGCAAGCAGTTGGCAAACTTGCCAATGGTGCGATGGTTTGCTCTCCAGCCACCATTGGAAGATCGTGCAGTCTTACAGAGCGAACAATTGCAGGAAGAGCGACGCACGCTGCTGGGGCGTCGCGGTACCACGATGACGCGATGCAATCCTTATGGAAAAGCTGCTATTCTAGATCGAGTGGTGGAAGTGACTTCGGGTAGTCAATGGATTGATGAGGGGGTTGAGGTCGAAGTGATCGATATTCATGATAATCATCTTGTGATCAAATCGCTCCGATAATCACTTGTACAACGATGGTCTGCAAGTCACAAATGATCTAATCGAGGACGATAAAAGTGCGAAAGTTGATAGTGAAAATGCTTGCTGGGATGGTCGCTGGAACGAGTTGGGGTTCCATCGTGCCTGCAACCGCTTGGAGCCAACCACCTGCGGAATCGGTAGACGAATCGCTACCTAGTGGCAGTGTAGCCGAGCGTGACATCGAACCATCAGGTGACGAGGAAGTTATGGATAGCCGTTGGAGTATGCCGCTTCCTACTCTGGGGGGCAAGCAGTTTTGGACGGATCATCGATG
>VGZN01000792.1 GCA_016872635.1 Planctomycetota bacterium
CATCGGGACGCCGTTGGTCAACAAGTCGGCTAACTGGGCGCACAAGTCTGCCGTTTGCTCTTTGGTGATCCGAACGGGAAGCGAGATCTTTGTCCATGCCGGTTGGGATTCTTGGGGATCGACCAAGGTCATCGGGAACATCGACTGCGCGCGGAGCTTCTGCATCGCTTCAGCGCGACTCGAAGCAGCGATGACGCCGGAGCGTCGTTCGCCAGTCAGCGATTTTGCGGTGTACGCAAAGTCGGTCATGCTCGCTCGCTTTGGCTAGAGGATCGCAAGTCCATATCGATGGTTCTCATTGACTCGTTGTAGCCGGGTTCCGGGAGACTAGTCTGCTTTCGTGACACGCAGTACCTCATCCACCGTTGTGATGCCTCGTAGAGTTTTGTTCCATCCGTCCATCCGGAGCGTTTCCATTCCATTGCGTATCGCCGCTTGCTTGATGACGTCCGACGTGCCGGCTTGGGTGATCAAATGGCGAATCTCGTCGTTGGTGACGAGTAGTTCATAAATCCCCATCCGACCACGGTATCCGGTGCGTCGACAGTTCTCGCAGCCGATGGGTCTGTAAAGGATCAAATCGGGATCGATTCTCGATTCCAAAGGAAAGTCTTCAGGCAGTTCTTCCTGGGTGGGGTGATACGGTTCCTTGCATTCTTCGCACAGGACACGGACCAAACGTTGGGCCATAACTCCTTCGACAGTGCTCGCCACCAAAAAAGGCTCGACCCCCATATCCCCCAAACGCATGAAGGCACCTGCCGAATCGTTGGTGTGCAGCGTGCTGAATACCATGTGACCGGTGAGTGAGGCTTGGGTGGCATTCTCAGCGGTTTCCAAATCTCGGATTTCACCCACCAAAATCACGTCGGGGTCGTGACGCAGAATGGCTCGAAGGCAAGCTGCAAACGTGAGTCCGACCTTGGAGTGGACTTGGATCTGGTTAATTCCTTCCAGTTGGTATTCGATTGGATCTTCGGTGGTGACGATTTTGATGTCTTCCGACTTAATTTCACTGAGGGCACTATAGAGCGTCGTCGTTTTTCCCGAACCGGTAGGGCCGGTTACCAAGACGATTCCGTGGGGCAACCGGATCAGCTTTTGGAACTTGTCATAAACGCCATCGGGCATCCCGATCCCCTTCAGCGAAAACTTCAAGTTCGATTTGTCCAGAACCCGCATGACGACGCTCTCGCCGTGCAACATGGGGATCACCGAGACGCGAACATCGATTTCTCGTCCCGCCACGCGGAGTTTAATCCGTCCATCTTGAGGAACTCGTTTTTCGGCGATGTTCATTTTGGCCATGATCTTCAGACGACTGATGATCGCGGCGCGGAACTGATTCATCTCCGACGGAGTCGGCTGCCTCTGCAAAACCCCGTCGATACGATGACGGATTTTCAAACCAGCCTCTTGGGATTCGATGTGGATATCGCTCGCCCGAGCCTCAATGGCTTCGCTGAGAATCTCGTTGACCAGCCGAACCACCGAGGCCTGCTGGGCTTCTTCCGCATCCTCAAGGCTGTCAGGGTCGATCCCTTCCAGCATTTCAACGTCGCCACCTTGTTGCCGCTGGAGAGCGATCAATCCATCGATCGTCTCCGAGCCGACACCGAGATGCCGTTTGATCAATCGCTGGATCGTCTCTGCGGTTGCCATCACAGGACGAACCTCGACCTCGAGCGCCGAAGCGACCGAGTCGATGGCTGCAAAATCGAACGGATTGCTCACCGCCAATCGCAACCAACCGTCCCCCCGCTCGATCGGAAACACGGTATGCCGGTGTATGAGTTTCGCTGGGAATCCCTCGAGCGAGTCGCCAGAAAGTTCCAACTCGTCCGACTCAAGCCAATCGAGTTTCATCGATCGGGCACTCGTTGCGAGCAACTCTTGGGTGTTGCTAAAACTCCATCGTTCCACCAACTGCTCAATCGTCGACCCACCGTTCAAGCAATCCGCGAGTTCGCGAAGCTTGACCGAATCCAACAACGGCTGCATTCCATTGGGATTGGAAATCATGGGGATCTATCCTTTGAAGTCAGAAAGGTTCGCTCCGCGAACTTTGGGGGGGT
>VGZN01000793.1 GCA_016872635.1 Planctomycetota bacterium
ATGCAGACCGGCAGAAGGTGGTGGACGCCTGGATGCCACTGACGATGGAGTCCGGAGATTCCGCGAAGGGCAAGGCCGTGTATCAAAAGCATTGCGCTCTGTGTCACAAGCATGGAGATATCGGAAATGCAATCGGACCCGAATTGACCGGGATGGCCGTTCACCCTAAGGGGGAACTGTTGATTAACATCCTCGATCCCAATCGTAGCGTCGAAGGAAACTTCAGAACGTACAACGTTCAAACGACGGATGGAAACATCGTCACAGGGATGATGGCAGGTGAGAGCAAGACTTCGATCGAAATCGTGAATGTTCAAGGTAAACGCGAAGTAGTTCTTCGCGAGGATATCGAACGATTGAGCGGATCGCAAAAATCGTTGATGCCCGAAGGATTCGAAAGTCAAATGACCCGAGATGAAATGCGAGATCTTCTCGAATTTTTGACCAGCAAAGGCAAGTACGTGCCTCTTTCGATCGCTGGCGTAGCAACTTCGATCACATCGCTCGGAATGTTCTTCGATCCTGATGGGGAAGCTGAGCGACTCGTGTTCCCTGATTGGACACCGAAGTTCTATAAAGGCATTCCATTCGTGTTGGTCGATCCGCAGGATGGAAAGGTCCCGAATGCCATTATGCTCAATGGTCCCAACGGCAAGATGGCTCCGAAGATGCCTAAGAGTGTCGAAGTCGTGTGCAATTCGCCCGCAGTCGCGATCCACTTTTTGAGCGGAGTAGGCGGTTGGTCGTTCCCCGCAACACGCGAGGGATCGGTCAGCATGATTGTAAGGATCACCTATGACGACGACTCGACCGAGGATCACGATCTGATCAATGGGGAGCATTTTGCGGATTACATCCGCCGCGTGGATGTCCCCAAGAGCGAGTTCGCTTTTGATTTAGCCGGTCGTCAGATTCGGTACTTCAGCGTGCAACCGAAGGAACGCAAGTCGCTCCAAAAGATCAGCATGGTCAAAGGACGAGATGCATCCGCGCCGGTCGTGATGTCAATGACACTGCAAACCACAGAGTGACCGGAGACAGGTAGATTCACCTAGGATTCGATAGATCAAGAGTGGCCTCGCTGGAATGCGAGGCCACTTTCATTTCCTGAGCATTTGCTTTTTGCAAACGGTCTTAGTAGCCGAAGTCGCTACCGGGGAGGACTGGGTACGTTTGCACGGCAATGAAACGACGGGTGCGAGGGGTAACTGCAGAGAAGAAGAAGTTACCGTTGATCTCTGGCTGACCGAAATTGAATCCGGTCGCTTCGTATTGGCGAAGCACCGCATTTCGGTGTTCGGATTCTTGGCGAGCTCGCATCATAATATAGTTCTGAGCAGGCGACTTTTCGAATCGAGCGCGGGGCATCGGAGCCGATCCGGAACTACCGGTATCCTGTGCGTAGCAAATACCTGTTGTGAAGGTGACCAAGGCGGAGAGTGCGAATGTGACAGAAAACAGTTTCATGGGGGCTTCCTACATATCAAGGAATGTTGTTTCCACCTTCCATGGCTGCTTCAATCGCTGGGTCCGACGCGATCGTGGAGGCGCCGCCGAAAGCAACGCACCGGAAATGTTTCGGCAGTCCCCGAGTTGCCGGGACTGGTTTTTGAAGGAAAGCATTCGCAATTATTGGATTCCGGCCTGTTGACCGATGCGACGTGCATATTTTTACTCGGCGGGAAAAACCGCCGTTTCCAATCTTGCTGGTAATTGGATAAACTCTGCGGATCGTGCGCGGCCGACCGGTTAGCCCAGAGGTATTGCCAGAGTGGATTGCTCCGTGCTTGCGTTCGTGATTCCATAAACTGTTCCTCAAGCCCCCCTAATGACACAATATGCTGGATCGAAAATTCGTCGTGGACAATGCGGAAGCTGTTAAGGCAAATTGTGTTCATCGCGGGACTCCGGCAGAAATTGATCGCGTCGTGCAGTTGGAATTGCAGCGACGGTCCAAGTTGGCCGAGGCGGAAGAGCATAATCGTCAAGCGAACGCAATCAGCGCTCAAATGGGCAAAGCGACTCCAGAGCAGCGTGAGCAGCTCAAGGAACAAGGGCGAAAGCTTCGCGAGC
>VGZN01000794.1 GCA_016872635.1 Planctomycetota bacterium
TATGATCTTGAAGGTAAAGCGGTCCCCCCTCTTTGATCTCACCGGAAGTGCCCCCTGGGGTTTCGCGAGGTAGCTCGAGATCGTCGTGAATGAGAACGCCGTTGTGTCGGATAGTGACGCGCGCGTTGCGCGTTTTTTTGCCGTCGTCACCAAATTTAGGTGCTGTGAAGTCGATGTCGTAGGTTTGCCATGAGAGAGGCGGGTAGCACATATTCAGTCGTGGCTGAGCGATTTGATAGATCCCGCCGCACTCGTTGTTTTCACCTCGCAATCCGAATGAGTCTAATACTTGAAGTTCGTAGCGGCCTTGAATGTAGACACCACTGTTCCCGCGACCTTGGCCGGAATCGGCGGGTTGGAAGGGAGTGCGAAACTCGATGTGAAGTTTGTGGTCTTGGAACGTTTCGCGGCTGGTGCAGCCCACTCCGAGGAGTTTTTCCTCGACGAGCTTTCCACCTTGAAATGCATCAGCATTCGAGCCGTCAAACAAGACGGTTGCACCCTTTGGCGGTTCCATCCCGAGTGTTTTGCTTTCACGTTTGATCTTGGAGAGTTCGCCTAACTTTTTTCCTTCGCTATCACTGACGATGAGTGAGCTTCCATCGATCGTTACTTTGAATCCATCCCCATTTCCCAAGGATTGTTTGTCGGCAACAGACGCCCGGCATTGCTTGGAAGGTTCACGCCCCTTGAAGCCATCCCCTGGCAAACCACCCTGAAGCAAATGCACATCGAGTTCCTTCGGGCCCAGAGCAATTACTTGGGCACCCCACGTTCCATTCCAGGAATCGATCACGCCCAAGTATTCGCCTTGGAGGGTGTACAGCAATCCCGCAGCTTCGGCAGACGTGTACGTATCGCCAGCCAAAGAGCTATTTGAGAGTGTCCCATATCCAGATGAGGGTAGGACCAAACTGAGACCAAGTATGATTAGGGATCGACGAAGCATAGTTGGGAACCTTTACGGAGTGTTTTTCAACCGATGGATATTATGAGGAGGAAGGGATGCCCAATGTTCACTATACACATCTGCCCGCGTTTCGCACCTGTTTCCGCTTGAATTTCTAAATCAAGATCCCGGGTTAATCTGCTGGTTCGACGAGGTGAACCCGGGGGTGAAATATCGCAGGAATGCTTGTGGCGTTGATCAGGTTCACAGCCCGTGATTGCTCAAGCGAAATGAGTGGTGAGTTCACGGCGGTACTCCATTTCGTTCTCGGGAAATAGGGATGTAAAAGTATCGCTCGGGACGGCGCCGTGTTGAAATCTTCGTTTTGGGTTTGTGGGCATATCGACACCTGTGATCGATCGAACGCCGCGACGTACGATTTCCCCCTTGAGTTGGTAGAGTCGTTCATGGTCCCAGGCGGTCAAGTCGATGAAAGGGATTCCCTCGGCAATGTTGATAACGCTAGGAAGGGCAAATGGACTGAAACCGGAAAAGCCTAGTTTCGCGGCTGGAGCCCACGAGCGTACGTGCCCTCGACTTTGCCCACCGCTGTACACCAGCGAATGCTTGATCGCATGGACACCCCAGCCTTCTTGGTACAGCATGAGGTTGTTGAGGACGCTACGAATGGTGAGTTCTGGATTTTCTTCGATAGGATAGTCCTTCAGGTTTTCATCACCTCCATCCCCGTCGATCAGGTATTTCCAATCGGGATATCGATCGCGGATACCTTGGCACAATGCGAGCGCCATCGTAGCGCTTTGGACATCAAGGGGCTTGTAATCTTCAATCCAACGCACTGCTTTTCGCCAGTCCAGAGACGATTGCGGAACGTCGATGATTTCCAGCAGCATCGACAAACCACACCTCGAAACAAATTCGTGTGCTTGAGCTGCATCTTGGGAGCGGCCCTCTACGCCCAGTGTGAACGCTTTTAAATGGGTTGGGGCGATTCCTCTTTTGAGGAGCAAGTGGTTAAGCACGATCAAGACAGCCCCGCTGTCGACGCCACCTGAAAAAAGTACTCCAATGGGAGATTGTTCGTCGAGCGTGCTCAGCCAACGATCGCATTCGATGGCCAACTGGCCGATGTAGGCTGATCCGATTGCATCCAAATC
>VGZN01000795.1 GCA_016872635.1 Planctomycetota bacterium
CGAAGCGAGTGTCGAACAAAGCCTCTCGATGGTGACCAGCCTCAATCCCTATATTGGTTATGAAAAAGCAGCAAAGCTGACCAAGGAAGCATTTGCTTCTGGAAAAACCATCCGCGAACTTTGCTTGGAGCAACAGATTCTCGAACCCTCGGAATTGAACAAGGCGCTGGATCCGTTCTCCATGACTCACCCAAATCCGTAATGGAGCGCATGAGCCAGCAAGAACCATTGATCCCCTCCGAGCCACGCGTGTAAAAAGTGACAACTGGACGTCGAAACCCGGCATCCCCGACAATAGCCAGGATCGAAATATCCAACCCGGCCAATACGCATCGCATCGTAATGCACCAAACTTCCAATGGCGGTGCGTCGAACTCTTACGGCGC
The DNA here is from genome assembly GCA_016872635.1 of Planctomycetota bacterium. GTDB lineage: Bacteria > Planctomycetota > Planctomycetia > Pirellulales > Pirellulaceae > JBKCUI01. Next base: position 387 of record VGZN01000795.1, read on the forward strand.
TAGCGTCTGGATGGTCGATGCGGCGCTCACCGGATCAGGAAGATTCGCAGAACGGACCGTCGCGATCATTTTCCCCTCTGAAACCAACTGATGCATCAAGGTGATCGTGTACGACAACTCCTCTTGAGCACGCAACGATAAGATCGGGTCGAGTCGGATCATTCGGCCCGTATCATCGAACTGGTAACCAGATTCCGTTTGGCCGCGCAAATCCATCATGCGTACCCCCTCAGGCAATTGGATCTGCGTCTCGACCCGCTGTTGAATTGCATCGGTTTGATTACGAATTCGGATCACGTACCTCGACTCCTGATTGAGCCGCACCTGGTTAGCCACCGGCTCGATAGCTACCAAGAGTCCTGTCGCTAAAGCTGTTGTTGTCCCAGCGCTCGGGTTGGGAGTACCACCAAGACTTGGCCCTGTCGGTGAAACGGAACCGCCACCTCCACCGACCGCCGCAGAACCGCTACCCGAAATGGGAATTCCTACGTTCTTCATCACACGCACGGCACGATCCTCGGTCTCGACCAAGCCGACAACCTGCGCATCGGCCGAAGGAGCAACCCCGTTGAAATTGACTTGAAACTCCTGAGCGGCACCTGCCGGCAATTCCACCAATCTCCATCGGAGCAGTTGATTCGCGTAACTTGGCTCGAAACCTGCAGATGCCCCACTGGGGGCCAACGCCGGATCGTACTTCACCGATACCAGTAAGTTACGAATCGCAACAGGACCTTTGTTTCGCACGATCAATTGAACCGATGTTGCGGTGTTCAACGCAATAACGTTCGCACCCGTACTGCACTGCATGTCGACATCCACCTGAGGAACGCGCTGCGGACCAGCGACCCCTCGAACGCTCGCCTGACCTGCTGAGAGCACTTGCCGCGCCGACAGTACGGTAGCCTTCACCGAGAGATCTCCTTCTCGCTCCACCACGAATTGCGCAGATAGGTCGACACTCTGTCCGGGGGCCAAATAGCCAATCTCACGTGTAACTTCCCTCGCTCCATCTCGAATATGACTCAACCCCGGGGAGGCCTCAAGCAGTAACGACAGGTCAGTCACTGTCTGATTGCCGGTATTGGTTAACTTCATATTGAAGATGGCAGGTTCCCCAATCCCCGCCTGGGTCGTTGTTGGATCCGGATTGATGCTCAGTGCAAGTTTTGGTTTCTGCACGAGAGTTTTTATGATCGCGTCTTTCGTGATCCCCGGAGCGTAATTGACCTGGAATGCTACCCTCGCGTCAAATTCGGCTAACGCTTCTGCGATGACCTGCACATCCAAGGCTTGACGCGGCCCCAACACACCGATGTCCCAAGCGAGGTCGGTCGCTGTTCGGTTGGTTGGGTTCGGCGAGAAACTCTTGATATCCATGCCGTTGGGGACCATCAACCGTAATACTACGTTTTCGGCTTGTGCCATCCCGTCATTCTGAAGGGTTAGCGTGTACGCCAAGGGCTGACCTGGCACTGCCGTTTCGGGTCCTGATGCATTGAGCACCAACTCAGGAGACGTCCAGGAGACTTCAACCGTGTTTCTTCCAATGGGCAATTCGGGCATGTTTTCAGACCCTTGGGGCGGCCGGACAACCTCCACCTCTATGAGTGCTGATCCATTTGCTCTAGAGATCATCCCAGCTTGAAGCATATTCACCACATCAACCACTGCATTA
>VGZN01000796.1 GCA_016872635.1 Planctomycetota bacterium
AGCAACAAACCACCGGCTAGCGCCTTGTTGCTTACAACAGCCGGTCGATTGCGTCGCCCTACATGCAAAGCATGTCCCAAGTAAGCGACTTTGGCGCTAGCCGTCGGTCTCTTTCGGGATGCTGGAACCCGCCATCGCGAGCATGGTATTCGCAACGATCAACAAACCACCGGCTAGCGCCTTGCTGCTTACAAAAGCCGGTCGATTGCGTCGCCCTACATGCAAAGCATGCACCCAACGTGAACGACTTTGGCGCTAGCCGTCGGTCTCTTTCGGGACGCTGGAACCCGCCATTGCGAGCATGGTATTCGTAGCGAGCAACAAACCACCGGCTAGCGCCTTGCTGCTTACAACAGCCGGTCGATTGCGTCACCCTACATGCAAAGCATGTCCCAAGTAAGCGACTTTGGCGCTAGCCGTCGGTGTCCCTCGTAACGCCAAAACCCGCCATCGCGAGCATGGTATTCGTGACGAGCAACAAACCACCGGCTAGCGCCTTGCTGCTTACAACAGCCGGTCGATTGCGTCGCCCTACATGCAAAGCACGCACCCAACGTGAGCGACTTTGGCGCTAGCCGTCGGTGTCCCTCGTAACGCCAAAACCCGCCATCGCGAGCATGGTATTCGTGACGAGCAACAAACCACCGGCTAGCGCCTTGCTGCTTACAAAAGCCATTAGGTAATCGCTACGCTTGTGGGACGATGGTTACTTTAGAATCGGAACTCGAGTCCGCATGATGCGCCATGAATCAAGATACCAGCGTTGGTTGTCATGTCGAGCGATGCAGACGAGGAGACCTCACCGATGGGTTGATTATCGACCGTAGCTAATCCTGCCAAGTACCACCACTGGTAACCACCATATGCCCAGCAGTGGGATGAAAACTGATAACGTGCTCTAGCTCCTACACCTAACGTGCCCGCGATACGAAACTGATCAGCCGAAGTCGAGAAATTGGTTCCGGTTCCGCTGTCCATGCGCCAATCACCGTGCGCAAAGTTTCCGTACAAACCCGTTAGTCCATTTCCACCCAACGCGATCCGTTGACTGATTGGACGCCAAAGCGCGATTCCACCTTGAAGACCTGCCATCAAGTTGGTCGTATCGATCCCCATCGAACCGGTATTCCCATTCCGAACCGAATCGAATCGGAACTGTTCGGAATAATCGACGACATTGAATCCAAAGAAGCAGTTGCCAAGATCGTCCGTGATCCAACGTTTGTTCAATTCATAGGATCGTAGATTCGCGCGATGTTGCTGAGTGTGGCTCGATGCACCATTCATATTCGTCAACCAGTTCGGTTCACCGGGTGAACCTTGCAATTGCGATTCGACCGATGACATCGATGGGTCGGAAACTAACGATCGGTTCCAGACGAGTGAGCCCAAAAAAACGAACTCATAGTACTCCATCGGATCGCTCTGCCATGCCAAACTCACGCGGCTCGCTTGATCGACCCCAAACGATCCCAACTCGCCCGAGTGAGAAAACGTAGTGCTTTCATCCCCGGCTCGTTTCAACCAAACCGTGTCGTAACCAGCAATCCAACGCGGGCCGCGCGGAGCTGTCACGGGTACGGACTGCGATGGAAGTGACACTGAGGATCGATTTCCCCCCAATGCGTTTGGCATCGACGATTGAAGTCCATGTGCTGGCACGGGTCGAGGCTCTGTGCTGTACGGCAGCGAATGATATTGTTGGACGGTAGTATCCGGTGATGCCTCAGGAACGAGTCCGCTACCGATTGGTCCCTTGGAGGGATTGTTGAGCAACCCCAATGTATGCGTTGACACGTAGGGCGATACCGGCGTTGGTAGCGATGATGCAGGTGCCTCAGGGTAGGTGGTAGCAGAAGGCAGGTTCGGGACCGCCGATGGAATCACAACTCCAGGTATCGTATTGCCTGGCATGCTTGTGGCGCGATCGCTCGGGCTGTAGGCGGGTCCACTCAGGAGTGGAACCGGTGGCGTCGGTGACTTATCGGCATAAACATAGGGACCACTAACGGTTTGAGCTGGGATGGTTTGAGCTGGGATGGAAGTGGAAGATACCATCGGT
>VGZN01000797.1 GCA_016872635.1 Planctomycetota bacterium
CTTCAATAGAAAAGCCAAGCGAAGACAAAGCTTGACAAATCGAGACAAACCCAAGGGATTCCTTGGGTTTTTTCGTTTCTATCTCGTATGCTTCTGAGTCAACAAGGGACGTTTCAGGACTGTTCAAGCCATCGTCGTGGGCTAACTTTTGGGCTAACTTTTGAGAGTGCTTCAAAGAGAGCATTACCATCGTTTGTTCGAAGTCTTGATCCCTCACCTTCCAGTAATGCTCCTCGGCGATGTCCCTTGGAGCCTCTTGCTCTTCCCCGGTTCCTACCAACTGTAGCCTTCTATGAATTGCATGTTTGGAACGACCCATCCCATCGACCGATGTTTGACGCTAGTCATGACAATGATCGCGTGGATCGTCTTGGGGTTGAACGCATCCTACTCCCAAACCATGCCAACCTTTGCGGTCCCAGGTTTCGAGCGGGAAATGAAAACGCTCGAGGAACTGCATGCCCTCCATCATCCAAACGCCTACGTCGATTGCACTCTGTGGGACGGCTGGTTACCAAGGTCGAGTCTTTGGGTCTCCGAAACCAAACGTTTACAATACACCAGATCGCTCAGTCGCCGACGGATCGATGACGAAGGCTATGTCGCGATGCAGCAACATCGCGGAATGGCCCATAGCGACGGATGGCCCTTCCCTGCGTGGCAGCAAAGCACCGGCGTCGGATTTCATTTTTCGACCAACGGCGAAGGCTGGGCAATCCAAAACTTTCGCTTGCAAGCCGCAACAACCACCGACGGTTGGGAAATCGCGGGAGCGAAAATCATCGGGGTCGATCCCGAACAAGGCCTGAAGCTCGACGCCTCCGAGGATCCGGTCGTGATCACCTCTCCCCCGTTTCGATGCGGGACGATTGTCGCTCCCTTTGCACGGATCGAGTGGACTGCGACCGATTTGCCAACCTCTGCAGAATGCTCGATCGAATGGCTGCTCGAGGGAGAAAACGATTGGAAACCATCGCGAGCAATGGCAATCCCACACCCTGTCCCCTCCAAGCAGACATACGCCAATATCCCTCTCTATCGCCATCCGGAATACGCTGGCATGTTAACCCGATACCGCATCCGAATCCGAGGTGCCTCGGGCTGCAACATCCAACTCAAGTCATTGATTACAGCGATCGATACCCGGCATCCAATCACCAATGCGCTCTTCGTTCGAGGGTGTATCGATACGTTTCATTGGACAAAGGATATCTCGTTCCTGAGATCCTCATTGCCTCGAATGCGACAAGCGATCCGCTATGCCCTCGATGAGTTCCAGGTCGACGCCAACTCGCATGTTGTCGTGCCCTGGGTCGGTCACGATGGTAGAAGCGGCCTCGCGTTTGGAGCTAACGGGAAAAAATCACTGAAGCCCGGGGTCGGGGTTGGGAATAATTACTGGGATCTCCTCCCATTTGGAGCCCACGATGCGATCGCGACCATGTACATGGCGGATGCCTTGCACAGCTTTGCCAGCCTCGAACGCAGCATCCAATCGCATCCCGAGTGGGAACCGGATGCGAACCAGAACATCTCAGGGACGTCCTCGCAAAAAGCAATGGACCCGGATGCTTTGGACCGGTTGGTCGCTCGCATGCGAGCGGACTTTCAACAACGATTCTGGGATCCAGTCGATGGCCGATTCGTCGGGTGGATCGATCGCGATGGCAAAGCGTACGATTACGGCTTTACCTTCGTCAATTTAGAAGCGATCGACTACGGTATGGCGACCAGCGAACAAGCTCGATCGATCCTCGATTGGATCGATGGCGACCGAGTCATCGAAGGGGATACATCGCAAGGGGCTGACATCTATCGCTGGCGATTCGCGCCGCGCGCGACCACCAAACGAAATGTCGAAACCTACGCTTGGGTCTGGTCCGCCCCCGAAACAATCGCGTGGGGAGACCAAGTGCAAGATGGTGGCGCAGTGCTCGGGTTCAGCTACTTCGATCTCATGGCAAGACTCAAAACGAAGGGCCCCGACGACGCATGGAAGCGCCTACGCGAGATCCTGGATTGGTTTCGCGAGGTGCAGTCCGAAGGTGGTTACCGAAGT
>VGZN01000798.1 GCA_016872635.1 Planctomycetota bacterium
AACTCCGGCACCGTTCCTATTTGGAGCCGAACCGTCGCTAATCCGATGCCGCAAGTTCCACCATTCGACGGCGTCTTTTATCGGGACTCATTCCTTAAATTGGCCGCGATCACCGATGGTATGAGCAACACCGCCGGCTTCTCAGAGCGATTGACCGGCGATTTTAATCAAACCAAGGTCAGCGTGAAGACGGATACGTTCCAACCCGGAACGCAACCATTCACAGCAGATCAAGCATACGCTGACTGTTATGCCACGAATCTTCAAGATGTCAGCAAGCAAGGTTTCTCCAACATCGGAGCGCCATGGATCCGTGGATACCACTCCACTACGGAATACTACCATATCGCACAGCCCAACGGCCGTTCGTGCATGTTCCCTCCTGGGAGAATCATGACCACTGCGAACTCGGAACACGGCAGTCTGGTGAACATGGTGTTTGTGGACGGTTCCACCCATTCGGTTCCTGCGTCGGTCGAGCTGCAAGTCTGGCGAGCGATCGGTACGCGAGCTGGCGCAGAAACCGTTGGTGCCGCGAATATCGTCGAATAAGTATTTCGCCATTTTTTAAATGGTTTGGTTTCCAGATGCGATTCAAGTTGGGGGGGCTCCCACCCCCCTTGGCGGTTCCTTCGGCAACCACTTCTAACATGAATCTCCTTTGCGAAGCGATTCTGTGAGGCAGACAAGAAATGTCCATCAAGAAAATAAATCAAAATTGGATTCGTTCCCTCCTTTGGATTGGTTTGGCCATACCGGTTACGACGGTACCGGCAAATCGAGCGTTGGGGCAGGAACGCGAACAAACTTTGGCGGTGAAACTCGATGCAGTAAAAAGCAACGCACCCGATGAACCGCGAGCTACACCGGTGACTCGGACTGCAATGAAGCAGTATTTGGAGGATCTCAAAACCCGGACACCCCGAATCCCGATCCCGGAACTAAATGAAGAAGAGAAAAAGTTAGCGATTGAGGATCCCCGCACGTACGGTTATGAAGGTCGCCTCCGCAAGCTCTATTTGACCGAAACGTCGGTGAGTAATTATCTACCATTTGGGGGCGTCTCTAAAACAGCGAACGCTCAGTCGGTGAGCCGCTCAGGTCCCGTCGATCCGAAAATGTCTCTCGATTACGCATTCAAGGTGCGTTTGTTCTGGATCGCAGCGCGCGGCAACAACTGCCAATACTGTTTAGGCCATCAGGAGTCCAAGCTGTTGGCAGCGGGGATGAACGAGGATGAGATCGCGGCTCTTGATAGCGATTGGGAGCTGTTTCCGGAGAATGAACAAACTGCATTTGCTCTGGCGAAGCGTTTGACGCTGCAGCCCCATTTGATTTCAGATGAAGACATCAACAAGTGTCGCAAGTTTTATTCGGATGAGCAGATCATCGAGATGATCGGCTCGATTGCCGGCAACAACGCTATCAATCGTTGGAAGGAGGGAGCGGGCATCCCTCAGTCGAGTAATGGAGGTAATTTCGGCGCTCCGCCTCCTGCGAGTGCGGACACCAAACCCAATCAGCCAAGCGCATCAGCCGGTGCTGAGAATCATTCCTACTTGACTGCGACCTCAGATAAGTATGCGAAGCGAACCACCAAAGTTGCTGCTGTTGAACCAGGTGATGTGTCGCTCGTGCAGAGCTCACCGACGCAATTCAAACGTCCACCCCTTGAAACCGGGGACGCATTGACTGCCAGATTGAATGCTGTATCGCAACGTAAATCGAGGCTCCCCTTGGTGAGCGAGGAAACGGCTCGCGAGGTACTCGGTGACGTTCTCGATGGACAAACCGTCCAGCAATGGCATCGATTGCTTGCGAATTTCCCAATAGCGGGAAAGCGTTTAGCAACTGGGTTTGCAACCTCGAAGCAGTCGGATTCGCTTCCTGCCGTTGTGCAGCTCAAAATCGACTGGGTAATCGCGAGGCAAGATCGAGCTTGGTATGCGGCTGCTCTAGCATTGCAGCAAATGAAAGCTGCTGGCGTTTCGCAACAGGAAATCGATGACCTGGACAAGGATATCAAGGTCAGCGACTTGAATGTAGACAATCCTA
>VGZN01000799.1 GCA_016872635.1 Planctomycetota bacterium
TGCCGGACGCATAGAGGGATTGCAGTTTGACCATGCCGGTCAATGGCGCGATGTCTTCGATTCCGTTGTTAGCGATGTGCAAATATTGAACGGCAACGAGTCCTGTGAGGGGCTCGAGCGATTGGATTTTATTGTTAGCCAGATCGATCGACTGAAGCAACTTCAACTCGCGGATGGGATTGAGATCGACGATCTCATTGTTCTCAAGGTCGAGTTTCATCAGGGCTTTGCAGTGCTGCAATCCTTCGAGGCTTTTGATCCCCTTGCCCTTGCCGACGACCTGCGAAATGTTTTTCACGTCCTCCGCAGTGATCGGTTCTGCGTTGTAACGTTTTTCAAAGACTTCGCGGCGGACTGCGGCTTCCAACGCTTTGTCGGGAAAAAGGTCTTGGCCAGAAGCAATGCTAATAAGGGCTGGTTCGAGCGCAACAAGTAGTCCGAGGGATGCAGTGAGAGTGCTTAGGAAACGGGCGGATATCCAGTGAATCAGCGGGGAGGAAGAAAGATGGTCCATCCAGAGCATTCCTGTGGTCAAGGCGGGTAAATCGAGGTGGGACCTCCGCCAGCGGGGATCCCTTCAATCTCCACTTTATCCCATCGATTGCCGGAATTCTAGCGGATTCAGTTGTGTGGGGCTGAGCCATGGCCGCTTCGTGATGTAGAAAACCTAGGATTGGCAATAATTCGCGGCCAGGAAATTAAGTACTATAGTTCGGTCTGCTTCGCTCAATGCTCAGCGGATCCGTGTCACTTGCGGCAGGGAGGTTGCTACAGATTTCAATCGGAGGTCCGTTGATCGCGGACGCACCACCGTGTTCAAGCCCCTGGGGGAGAGCCCTTGAAGATACTGCTGACCGCTTTCGAACCGTACGACCATTGGAGCAGCAATTCGAGTTGGGAAGCGCTCACGGAGTTGCTCCGATCGCGCGGAGTGCCAAGTGGTGTCGTTACTCGCCGCTATCCGGTGAATTTGGACAAGCTTTCGGAACGCATGAACAAAGACTTAGAGATGGGCTTCGATGCGATTCTGCATATGGGTCAAGCGCCTGGAAGCTGCGCGATACGATTGGAAACGATCGCCATCAACGTTGCAGGTTTGACCCATCGACCGGGTGGTTTGTTTGGTCCGATCATCGAAGGTGCCCCAATTGGATATCGCTCGGAATGTCCTTATGAAAAGATGAGTTCCGAGTTGAATGCAAGCGGAATACCAGCCAGCATCTCGTACCATGCAGGGACTTATTTGTGCAACGCGATTTTGTACTTATCGCATCACTGGCATGCGACGCGAGGCAAGACCTGCCCGATTGGCTTTGCGCACTTCCCGTTGACGCTCGATCAAATCGTAGAAGCGGGTCGCGACATGCCTGGGTTACCGAAATCGGAGTTGGCTCGCGGCATCGAGCTCATGCTTCATGTATTGCGAGAATCTACCGCCGATCAACCGAGAGCAGTATTGGCGTAAGAAAAGTTGCTCGATGATGAACTTTATTGAATGCATCCCGCATGCGGTGAGTTGGCATGATACTGTTTTGCCTAGAGGAGTCCGTCCGAGCCCTCCGCATCAGCGCCGGGTGGAGGATCGCAACAATGTGATCGCTACGTGGTTTCGATCATGACTAGCATCGAGGAATATCGGGTTCCGACGCCCAGTTGCCACTTGCTCACACATGTGGCTCGGATGGATGTCTGCGAGCGGTTGTGTATTGATTACGGCTGCGGAATCGTTTCAGCAGCATTCCCGTTGCCGCTTTTAAATATGCCGCTTTCAGACATATCGCCAACTTCGACTTGGTCGATTCCAGGCTCAAAACTCAACAACGTTGAAATCAACTCAAGCGATCCAGCGGGCACCGACGTCGGATCGATGATGGCTGTCCTGCCGTTGAGTTGCACTCGAGCGTCCGCGCCCGCGATTTTGACAAGCCGTGTTTGTAAGTCTCCCTGAAGCGGAACCGTTCGGACTGGTTCGGGCGAGATTCGGGTCGAATGGTCGATCGAAAGGCGTGGGTAGTACATCCCTTTTTGGGGCAGTGCCGGCAATGGGCGATT
>VGZN01000800.1 GCA_016872635.1 Planctomycetota bacterium
AGGTTGGCCTTATCGAATCCGAGTTTCACGCCTGAGTCCGGAAGATAATAATTTCGGGTCGTCAGCTTGTCGGCCATCAGAACCTTGACGTCCGCTTTGATTTCCCCTGCGAACTGCTTGGCGGCCGTGTTGGGCATAAAACCAGAATGAAGCGACTCTCGCCATGTGCGATCGTCAAGCTTGCCACCCAAAATCGACGCTGCTGTCTCTTTGACAATCGCCTGACCATCGACCACCGGCAACCCGGCGAGCATCGACATCACCTCGATCGCGCTTTTCCCACTGAGCAACGGATCGATCGTTGGTTGGCAAATCCCGTACGTGCCATCGGCACTGCGAACATCCCCCCAAGCCTCCAATGGGTGCGTCTCGGGAACCACCCACCGTGCGTACTGGGCTGTCTCGTCGTCGTAGTTCGAGAGATAGACAACATCCCCATTCTTACCACCGATCAACTTCATTGCTCCAGCAAGATCAACATCCCCAGCAACAGTGAACACAGGATTCGGTGCAAAAACCCACAACTTATCGAAATCACCAGCTCGGTTTACAAAGTCATCAAGTTTGACCGAAGCAACCCCTTGCAACTCATTCGGAATCTCATGGAGCAAAACCGTCTTTCCAATATTTCCGAGCTTGGCATTGATCCGAAGCGCTGCAACTTGAACATTCAGCGGCTGATGCGACCCAACACTCAGCAACGAAGCACCTTTGTTTGCCAAAAGATCACTTGCGATCGATTCGACCACCCGAGAAACCTTCTCCGCTTCAGAGAGCTTGTCGTAACTGTTACCCTCTTCTTTATCCTCGACTATCGTACCCGCATCGACAGCATCCTCGATCCTTCGGAGCAACGCCGCAATCTGAGACGACTGGACCGCTAACCGGAAATCAGCAGCCGTGCCGGTTACCGAGTATTGCGATTCAGCGACATAGAGCCGATTCATCCACGGCCCACTCGGAGATCGGTGGTTCGCAAATTGCCGCGCGTAATGCACTGCATTCGCATCCGAACCAAACAAATCCGAATCCAGGGAAACAATCACTTTGGCTTGATCCAAGTCAAAACCCATTGTCGTCCCGACAGCACCGACCGCATCGAGAGCCTTGGAAACATTCCCCGAATAAACCGACTCGTACCGCACTACGGTCGCCGCAGGATACTTCTTTAGCACCTCAGCCAACACTCGACGACGCGACGGGCTACGAGAGGGCTCAACAAGGATAGCCAGACCCTTTCCATCGCCCAGACGCTCAGAAGCCGAAGCGAGATACTGCTTGAAAGCAGCCCAACTATCATCCCGATCCTCGAGAATGTCCGAATTGGCAATCTTAGGCTTCGCGTTCGCGGCGTCTCGCTGCAAAACCAACTCAACCCGGTCTTGATCATAGAGCGACAAGATCGAGGCTTGCGTGAAAACATCGGAACCCGCAGAGGCGAGTTTCTTGTTCTCAGCGAACTCCTTAGACTGACTGTTGGCATACGCCGAATGCTCGGGATTACCATCGACCTTGACTGGACGCCCATCAAGATTCGCAACCAAAGCATGGACGACGCGACCCGCCCACTCAAAGTTAGTCGCAAAATGCTCCGGGATTCCCGGGACTCGGCCTTCTGGGCGCATCACGAATGCTGCAACCTCTTCGCGATTGTACCGGCAGCCCGAAAGCCCACCGAGCGCGAGAGACGCACCCATCAACTGCAACCAGCGCCGACGAGAAACCCCTTCGGGAAACTCCGATGCCGCTTGAGGAAACTCACGACTAAGAAACTGTTCAAACTCTGGTGTTTTCTGAAGCTCGTCTAGGCTGCGAAAATACCGAGTTCTGTGTTCGGTCCCAGATAGACTCATCGGTGACAAACCGCGCAATTCGTTTGAGGATTGATGTTGTACTTTTCTCGAAGCTCTTTGCCGAGCGCCAATTGCTGTTCTTCACTCCCGGCTGACCAAGCCAGATTGGTCACCTCCTCCACAGGCCTCAGGTGAGCCTCAGGATTGCGGTGGCAGTCCAAACACCAAGCCATCGATTGATTCTTGGCTTGATA
>VGZN01000801.1 GCA_016872635.1 Planctomycetota bacterium
CCCAAAGTCTCGAGCATTCGTTTGCGATGGGCCGCTCCAACCTGATGACATACAGTCGCGTCGATCTGCTCTCGGGCCCAATTCAGTTCCTGGATCAAACATTCAAAGGTCTCCTTTCCCGTGGCGAGACCAGCCTCCAGTAGTTGCTCGGAATCCGTGTTCATCAATGGGGACATTCCACCGCCCGCTTGATCAGAATCACTCTGACATAAACCGTGAAACTCGGTTCTTGCCACTGCAACCGCACCCAAGAATCTCATGCCGACTCGATGGTATTTCGTTTGCAGCCAGTCCCTATCCGCCAAAAGCCAAGCACAACTGCCCGACCCGATCGTCAGCGATGCAAATGCAGGCTTGATACTCTGCCGCGTTAATCCTTGATCATTTTTCAATTGGCTCAGTGTCGTCTCCATCAATCCGCGAGAATCCTCAGTCCCTACCACCAAACCTGCGCGTATCGCCCCCGCTTCGATCAATTGCGCAATCTGAATCGCGCCGTTCATCACCCCTAAACACGCGTTGCTGACATCATAGACCCAAGCATTTTTTGGCAACCCGACCAAATGATGCACTCGGCACGCTGTCGCAGGCTCCAAGTACTCACGACAGACACTGGCATGGATCAAACATCCAACATCCGAACTCTCAATGCCAACTCCTTGCAAAGCATTGCGACAACTCTCTGCGCTTCGGTCGCTAATACGACTCCCCACTTCCCACATCCGGCGAGTGCGAATGCCACTCATCCCCTCCAAGCGTCCCTCGGGTAGCTTCAACTTGGCATAAACCTCTGCCAACTCGCGCTCAATCCATGCGGATGAGACCTCGATCGGAGGAATCACGTAACCGATACAAGCGAGGCAGACTTTCTCATACTTCATAATCGTCTCTCTATAAAAATTCGTCTCGCATGCTGAAGGTTAGCAGTAACACCTTCGACTAACCATTTCTATTTCCTTGGGAATTGGGAGCCAATGGTATGGGGAGCCAATTGCGATTGATCAACATCGGTAGCGCAGAATCGCAACTAAAAAGCCTTGCTCTACGCTCAATCATTACCCTTGGACCGCAATAAGTTGGTCTAGTTACAGGGTTCTGTCACGTATTTAGATAGCAACTCTCGCAAGTGTTCAGGTATTTGGATCCCTGTCAACACACCCGTTTCAGGATCCACCATCGAACAAACAGCGACGATCTTGCCTGTCGCAACTTCACGTCCATTCAATAGCATCCGATGAAGGTAGGTCACGCTTTTCTCACCCAACCTTGCGACTGCGACGAAAACATCCAACTCATCTTCGAAACGAACCGGTGCAAAATAATCACATTCGCAATGAACACGGGGCCACGTCAAAACGGGACCGTGCCGAGACGAATTTTGTTTCTGAGTTGATACCTTCGATAATGCCGGATGCATTGAACCCATCGATGCGGGTTCGATGGAATGTGAATCGGGGGAGGTCAAATTGCCTGACTCGACGCGATCGAATGTTTGCGGCGAGCCGACCTCAAACCCAGAGAGGGCTATCGTTCGGAACACACTAGTACCCAACGAGCGGAGCAAAGCGTGCTCCGCCTGTTCCATGTAGATGATGAACGACGAAAAGTGAGCGATGCCAGCCATGTCGGTTTCGGAGAACTCGACCCGCCGGCACCAGTGAAACCCCTTAGGGTTACTCACCGACGTATGGCATTAGCGCCATGAAACGTGCTCGCTTAATCGCCTCAGCAACTGCGTGCTGGCTTGTCGCCGAACATCCGGACTTCCGCCTACTCACAATCCGGCCGTGACGGTTGACCAACTTGGACAACAGTTCCACGTCCTTATAATCGACGTACATAGGCCGAGGACGCTTTCCATCAACCAGCAATGGATCGCGCTTCTTTACCTTAGCCTTGACGCGCGTCCGCTTCCGCGCGAATTTTTTTCCGATTGGCGGTCGTTTTGAAGGGTACAGGTTAGAGTCCATACAGTTTGAGCAATGAAATCCTGGTACAATTTACCTGGAAGTCGAGTGTACTCGATTCGAGAAATCCGG
>VGZN01000802.1 GCA_016872635.1 Planctomycetota bacterium
TCTATCAACAACCGAAATGGCGAACCTCTTTTCAAGATCGGATTGTCCATCGAGAAAGATCCAAATGCTCGCCGGACCTTAGTTTTACGCGCATTTTTCAGGCAGTTCCGTAGGGGCGAAGTTCCAGAAGATTATTACGACTACCTAGCTGGCAGGATATCTCACGAAGAATTGTGGTCGAACCACCGAGCCGAATCCAAATCGGCTGATCAAGAAGCGTGGCACGCCGAGTTGGGGGGCAAATCGACGTCTGATCAATTGGTCGATGAACGCATCTCGAAAACTTTGGCAGGAAGGCAGGACTGGCTGCTGGTCGGTGGACCACCGTGCCAAGCCTATTCCGTGGTGGGGAGGTCGAGGGTGATCGGAGGGGAAGGTTTGGAGAAGTACGAAGCCGACCCGCGCCACGGACTTTACCGGCACTACCTCAGAATCATCCAGAAACATCGCCCCGCGGTATTCGTGATGGAGAACGTCAAAGGACTGCTTTCCGCAAAGATCGGCCAGAAAAAGACATTCGATCGGATTCTCACCGACCTTCGCCACCCCGAATTGGCGATTAACGGCAGGTCCAATTGCAATTCCAAATTGGGGTACCGTCTTTTTCCACTCGCTCCGAGAAACGTTGATCTTTTCGACGTCACGAAGCCGGAGGATTTCGTGGTCCGAGCCGAGGAGCACGGAATCCCGCAATCACGCCATCGGGTCATCATCGTCGGGATTCGTGGGGATATCGGCTCCAAACCCCGCCCTCTGATTCGGCGCGGCTTAGGACTCGGGGTGGAGGCGATCATCGGCGACCTTCCTAGAATCAGGAGCGGACTTTCCAGGGAATCAGATTCGGCCGAGGCTTGGATCGAAGTGGTGCAGGCGGCCGCTGGTTCTGAGTGGATCAAACCCGGGGCTTTGCCCGTGAAAGTAGCGCGGGAGATCAAGGCCGCCCTCCAAGACCTCAAGCGCAATACCGGTTGCGGTGCGGAGTTCATCCGACATCGAAGAGCGCCGTCGGCTCTGCGAGACTGGTTCGGAGACGACCGGCTGAAGGGGGTCACCAATCATTCGTCTAGGAGTCACATGGCCGCTGATCTCCACCGTTATCTCTTCGCTGCCTCATTCGCCAAAGCCATGGGCAGGACTCCGTTCCTCGGCGATTTTCCCGATGCGATCTTGCCGGACCATGGGAATGTCGCGGAGTCTTTGGAGAACAAGAAATTCAAGGATCGTTTCAGAGTCCAATTGGGCGACAGACCTGCCACCACCGTTGTCTCCCACATTTCAAAAGATGGGCATTACTTCATCCACTACGATCCCTCGCAATGCCGAAGTTTGACGGTTCGTGAAGCTGCAAGGCTCCAGACGTTCCCGGACAACTACCATTTCGAGGGCGTGAGAACTGAACAGTATCGGCAGGTCGGCAACGCCGTCCCACCGCTCTTGGCGCGGCAGATCGCCGAGGTAGTCGCCGAAATTTTCGGGCTTGGATACGAACGGGTCCAATGGTGAAAGGAGTCGATTCATTGGATGCCGAGGCACGAAGCTGCTTGATGGCAAGGATCCGTGGGCGAGGAAACCTGAGCACAGAGAGGGCCATGCTGGTTTTGCTGAAGGCTGGCGGCATCAAAGGTTGGCGCCGTCATGTCCCCATCCGTGTCCAAGAGGTTGTCTCCGGTCGCAAGCTCATCGTCCGCCCCGATTTTGTTTTTCCCAAGAAACGAGTCGCATTATTCATCGATGGGTGTTTTTGGCATGGGTGCCCCAAGCACTCCGCCGCACCATCGAAGAATGCAGATTTCTGGAGGCAAAAGATTAGAAATAACAAGAAGCGCGACCGACTGCAACGGGAAGGCCTCCGCAAAAAAGGTTGGGTGGTCATCGCGGTATGGGAACATTCCCTGAAAGGTGGAGCGCATTCACCCACCCTCTTGCGGCTAAGAAGAGCTCTCGATAGTCCGCCGTGATTTGAGGGTTCGCCCTTGAATGCGTGTCCTACCTCGTTAGTCTTCCATCTCCTAATCCATGGTGCGTTTCACTCTGAA
>VGZN01000803.1 GCA_016872635.1 Planctomycetota bacterium
CGACCATCGAGTGGATAGGCTCCTTGTCGATCCGAGGCACCGTACACGGTACCGCCACGAACTCCACCACCTGCGAGAGCACCGCTGAAAACATGCCCCCAATGATCGCGTCCTCCGCTCGGGTTGATTTTCGGAGAGCGGCCGAACTCGCCGATCCAAACCACGAGTGTCTCGTCGAGCATCCCTCGTTGTTCCAGATCCTCCAACAGCGCCGAGTAGGCTTGATCCATCGGAGGCATGAGAGCGGTCTTGAGTCTTTCCGCGTTTTTTGCGTGCGTATCCCAAGCAGGAGCCACGTCTTCATCGGTTTTCCATCGTGTCCAATTGACTTGTACCAATGACACCCCCGATTCGACGAGCCTCCGAGCCAACAGCACACTTTGCCCGAATCGATTCCGGCCATAACGATCGCGAACGTGATCCGATTCCCGCTCGATGGCGAACGCGCGCTGTGCATCGCGGGTACGGATCAAATCGATCGCTTTGGATTGCCAAGTCCCCCAGCGCTCTAGGTTCGGGTTAGCTTGTAACTGATCCATTCGCCGATTGAGTTGCGACAAGAACGCACGTCGTTCGGCAAACCGTTCGGGAGTTAAGTCGGCGGGAAGTGCGATGTCGGGGACTCGAAAGTCGGACTGGCTGGGATCGCAAGTGACCAACCACGGGTCATCATGGCTACCAAGCCAACCGGCGTTTTGTCCCGGCCAAACCAACCTTCCTGTATTCCATATCTCTTCGGGCAGCCGAATGGCCCCTGGAAGTGGTCCACGGTCGCCGCGGAGGTGCCTCACGACGGCAGCCATGCTCGGCCAATCATTGGGTGCACCGGGTAGCGCGTTTTCTTGATTCTTCGGCGAGTGAGGGTAGCCGGTCAGCATCCAGTAGCCACTCGAGGAATGCGCGTTATCATCGGTTGCCATCGCGCGAAGCACGGCGATCTTGTTGGTATGCTTCGCCGTCATAGGCATCAGTTCTCCAACCTGCAGACCAGGAGTGGCTGATGAGATGGGTTTGAACTCCCCACGGATTTCGGCGGGTGCATCTGGTTTGGGATCCCATGTTTCATGCTGCGGGGGGCCACCCAGTAGGAAGAGTACGATGCAGTTCTTTGCTTTCCCGAAGGAACCTGCGATATGCTTGCCCAAAGGATCAGCCTGCGGAGGGGGCATTGCAGATCCCCGCTGAGCAAGGAGTTGCGGAAGAGTCACCCCAAACGCGCTCAAGGCTCCGAATCGCAACCATTCTCGCCGGGAAATGCCATCGCAAAGGATTGACTTCCCGCCACAAAGAGACACCCCGCGAAAGGCATCGCCGCACACGGTCCGTTTACCGCTGTTGGGTGATCTTGGAAAGACGAGCATGGTTCGGGGGGGGACCCTTCGGATTTCAACAGCGAAATCAATAAATGCATGGCGGGAAAGAATGTTCCTGAGTATAGCTACAACCAGCCATCGCATACCATACCGGTCGCGAAAGTCCCGCGGAATTACAGTTCCCCGACGGCACATCACAAAACTTGATGAACCAAAACGGAATCGTAGGCACGGGATAACGCTTTAGGGATGACGGTATCGATAGCCTCGCCTGGGGAGTTGTTTTTTTATCCGAGAGATATCGATCAATCCCCACAAAAATGAATTGCGATTCGGTATACTCTCCCGGCAGTTATGGACGTGATTGCATCGACGGTTTGCCTCCCGTTTACAACTTACCACGTGTTGTTACACATCTACTCCGTCATGTCTTCTACGAACTCGCTTTCAACAAACTGACTTCAAAAAACTATCTCCAGGAGTTTCGTCCATGTCCGATAACCCCTACGCACCAGCATCCGTCGCTCCCGGTGGATATGTTACGGGCCAGATGTTCGATATCGCCGATGCGGAAGTCATTCGGAAGCAGCATTTGAATCACGAGGCTTCGATCCAAGGCATGGGATCGTTGTATCTCTTGGGAGGGTTCTTCGGCTCGTTGTTGGGGTTGGGTTATGGGGCAATGGGGATTGCAGCGATGTCAGAGGTTGCGGGAGT
>VGZN01000804.1 GCA_016872635.1 Planctomycetota bacterium
TCCGCGCAAATGGGTCAGGGAATGTCGGGCATTCAGCAGTCGCTCGCAACCAATCTGTCCAACATATATCAGACCTACAGCGGCAACATCGCAAACATGCAGACGCAAGGACTGAACGCGCAGTTCAATCTGCTCCAACAGGGATACAACATTGGGTATCAGTACAAGGGACAGGCGGCTGGACTTGCAGGAGGCGGGGTTGCCGCCCTTGGTTCTGCTGTAGGTTCTATTGGAGGAGCGTTGCTAGGGGCTGGTTTGTCTGGAATGTCGGCAGCGGCAACTTCAGGAGGCGGCGGGTTTATGTCGGGAAATATGACGGCATCCCCCGCATCGCAAATGGCTCCGCCGGGATCTTTCTACGGAAATCTCCAAGCATTACAGCACGGGTGGGGTAACTACTACATGAACATGAGGTGATCTATGCCGACAAGCAACGAAGATTTTTTCACCCGTGAGCGAATGCAAGCCATCGGCCTCGGCATCGGCCGTGGATTCCAGTCATACGACCCGGACAACCCATACGCTGGAGCAGGTGCGGCGATGCAGGCCACGATCGGTACGGAGATGAGTTTTGAGCAGCAGCGAAAGGTTCGCTCCGAGCGTTTACAGGATCTTGCTGCCATTGAGGAAAAGCAGATCCGCGCGGAGAATCGATCTGCTTATCGAAGAAAAAAAGAGGTTGAAGATGAAATAACGAGAACCCTTGATCTGCAAAAGAGACAACGAGAGGCAGAGAAACAATGGCTCGATAGCATGGATGTTGTTGGTATCGATCGTGGACTTGGGTCTCGTCGATCTTCAAAAAAGAAAGAAATAGATTGGAGATTGTTTGCCAACTGGTTTGCCAACTTGTTTGGCGGCGATCACCCTCGCGTGAAGGGGCGCGCGCCGATCAGTATGTTCGATGAATTGATGGGTTATGACCAATCTCCGCAAAGTATTCCTGCACGGGCGGTTCGTGGCAAGCCCGGAGAACCCGACATGTGGGACGAAGAGATGGATGCTGTGGATCCCTACGCTCTGGAAATCATGCAGGGAGTTGGGAAGTCAGAAAACACTTCAAACACCCAAGATCCAAACGCTGCTCCCGGTAGTACTTACATCGATCGCAACGGCGTGAGACGGTACAAGAGTACAAACAAGCCGTTTGGGACGTTCTGATTGACACCAAGGTAGGCTCGTCCAATGGCTATTGACCCAACCAATATCTCGCAGCCCCAGTCTCCCGAAATGGTTTCCGGTGCATCATACATTCCACAGGAAGATTCGTTTAAATCGGATCGGGCAACGAAAGGTCTTGCTGATGCAAAGGCATTGACGGGACGCGCGAGCGATGTCAACGACTTCAACCTGACTATGCGGGGCATCTCCGATGGAGATCCCGTTGGCATGGAGACCTTTGACCTTGGGTTCTTTGAGGACGGAACTCCAGCGATCACGATCAACGGAGCAAATGTCCCTATTCGGCACGAGCAATGGATGGCTCTTCTGACGCAGCGCAACAAGATGCGCGCCGAAGTGAAGGCTCGCATGCAGTTCGAATACGACAAGCGTGAGGCCAAGGACGGCATTACGAAGATCCTAGCCTCCGCTCCGAGCGTTCCTCCGCAACTCGGTCAGTTGCTGATGACGATGGCCGACATGGATCCAGCCACCGCCATGCAGGAGACGCAGCAGTTGCTCGTCAGCATGTCTCGGGACAACGGCCGCCAGCAGATCGGGAAGTTGTCCACGATGCTTCAGGACAACGGCGTTGCTGCGGAGATGTCTCGTCTTACCCGGGAGGTTGAGACGCAGATCGGAGTGGATCCGTTCACCAATGAGCCGATCATAAGCAAGACTTCTCCAGCCCGGTCTCGTGCCGCCGAACTTCAAAAGGATTCCGATCCTCGCAAACGCAAGACCGCATACGCGATCAGCAACATCGACTCTATGTTCCCGCCGAAGGGAATGAAGTCGGATCCAACGGTGAACGGCAAGCCGATCGGAGTATTCGACATCATGGTCGGACTCGATGGCGGCGATACCA
>VGZN01000805.1 GCA_016872635.1 Planctomycetota bacterium
CCCCCTAACCCACTTCGTTGGGGCTCCGCCCCAACGCGACACCGAAGAGATTGGAGGGAGATAAATCGTGATGGTAGCCCCCAGTTGTTACCCCCACTGGGATGAACCCAGTGGAAGGTCGCTGTTATCGGATCGTCCTCGCGAATGTACCTCCACCGGCCTTTTGCCGATCGTTCTTAGTGGGTTTGTTTGTGCATGAGTCGCATCACGAACTGGAAGGACGATTTTTGATCGAACTGTTACAGATTATAGTCGTTTGAGTAACACTAAAATGCAGCTTCCATCGTCGATTACTTGAGCACCAGCCGCTCTTGCCGCTTCGCTTGCGATTGGATCGTCGGCACCAGGTTGCATCCAGATGTTTGGAACTCCTAATGCGATGGCCTCTGCGACTACGCTGCGCGTTACTTCGGGTGGGGTAACGATGGATAGGGAGTCAGGAACCTCGGGTAGATCGGAAAGTTTCGGGAAAGACTTGTGTCCCTCGATAAGTCCCCCTTTGGGATTGATCGGGTAGACGCGTCGTCCCGATTCGACGAGGGCTCGGAAAACTAGGTTGCCATACTTGGAGCCATCGGTCGATGCGCCAGCAACGGCAAAGCATTTTCCTTGGAAAAACGATTTGATAGCATCCATGGTTGTATCCTCTGGCGTTGGTCGGTCTTGTCGAAAACGGTGCCAATCCATACAACGGTTATCGTGAGTGGTTGTTATTCCAGCGGATTGTACTCAGATTGTTGACAAGCAGACATGGAAGTTCATGCAACATAATGAGCAATCGTTCTCATCGCAATCCTGGGCACATAGGGATGAACGCCCTTCGCAAGCGTGGCCAGCGGCATTCGTCGGAGTCGAATCCCATTCGAGAGTGGCCATATTCTTCGCAGCATGCCGCTTTGGTGACCGACTGCTGTTCTTTGTTGCAGTCGCTTCCCGACGAGAGCGTCCAACTGATCGTATGCGATCCTCCGTACAACATACAGTTAGCTCACTGGGATATTCATGAGGACTATACCCAGTGGGCGACACGTTGGCTGCGTCACGCGGAGCGGGTTCTTTCGCGAACAGGCAGTTTGGTGATCTTTGGCGGTTTGCAGTATCAAAACGAAGCTGGATCAGGGGATCTGCTAAGCTTGATTGTCGATATGCGAAGGAATAGTGAGATGAGATTGGTGAATCTCATAGTTTGGAATTATCCCAATGGGATGAGCGCCCATCGCTTTTTTGCCAATCGTCATGAGGAGATCGCTTGGTTTGCACGTTCGAACAGATATTATTTTGATCTTGATACGGTTCGTGAACCTTATGACGAGACGACAAAGGCTGCTTATTTGAAAGACAAGCGGCTACGGCCGGAAAGCGTTGAGAAGGGACGCAATCCCACGAATGTTTGGCAAATCCCTCGCTTGAATGGAAACTCGAAAGAACGCGTCGGTCACCCAACTCAAAAGCCTCGAGAATTGATCCACCGACTAGTGCGTTCATTGTCTTTCCCTGGATCAGTCGTGCTTGATTTTTTTGGTGGCAGCGGTGTCACGACTCGTGTCGCTATCGAGGAGGGCCGCCACACCGTTACGTGCGATATCGACCCCACGTATCGCACTTATCTCGGACTGCAAATTGAAATGCTAAAGTCAGAACAATTGGTGAATGGTACGTCGCATCAATACCGAATTTCTGACACGTTGGACCCGGATCATCCTATCTTCTTGAAACAAGATGCTTGCGGTACAGGAACGAATGATGTTGAAGTTTAGTTGGTCGATCCCACTTGCTACTGCGGATACTTTTTGGGTTCGGATCGGAGTCTTTGGCATTGCATTGGTGGTCGGAGCGATTTTGATTACCACGGGTTATCATCGTGTCGATTCGAGTGAGATCGAAGATGGTGATAGGAGCGATGCGACGATTAGGCCATTGGTAGGCGGGAGCACTGGAAGGGTTTTGCGCAGCGGAAAGAGCGCGAGCCATGCGAGAGCTCGACTTCAAATGGCGGTTGGGGCGGGCGTTGTCTTACTGGGTGC
>VGZN01000806.1 GCA_016872635.1 Planctomycetota bacterium
CGACGAAAACAACGATTGAAAGATTATGCCAAGGAACTCGAAGACATCGCAGTCGATTACCCGGATGACGTCGAAGTCAAAGCGATGCTGGTTTTGCAGTATTGGCAGAATCAAAGCCAAGGAATCGAAATCCAAAGCCACCTAGCCATAGATGCGCTATTATCGGAGATCTTTCGAGCCAACCCTCGCCATCCCGCTCAACACTTCCGAATCCATCTCTGGGATTACCGCAAAGAGGACCTAGCCATCACCGCCGCAGCAGAGTGTGGTCCTAGCGCACCCGGGATCGCGCACATGTGGCATATGCCAGGCCATACGTATTCCCGGTTGAACCGCTACTTTGATGCCGCGTGGCAGCAAGAAGCATCCGCGAGGGTCGATCATGCGCATATGATGCGTGATCGGGTCATGCCCGATCAAATCCATAATTACGCCCACAATAATGAATGGCTGATCCGAAATTGGTTGAACCTAGGAGCGGTGTCGCGAGCGATCGAGCTCTCTAAGAATATGATCGAGCTTCCTCGCCATCCGGAAACCAACGCCCCCGATGGAAACGGGAGCGCCAACCTCGGCAGGCAACGATTGTTGCAATCCCTTCGCTCCTACCGACGTTGGGACAAAATGCTTGAACTCGCAAGATCTCCTTATCTCGATGGTGCTGAAAATACACTGGAACATGAAGAGTCTCTCGGACTCCAAGGGATCGCGCTGGCGGAACTCGGAAAACTAGATGAAGCCAATGCATTGAGGACTTCCATCTTAGAAATCCGCCGGCGATTGCGAGAAGAATGGAATGCTCTCTCGCCGCCTGAAACTTCCACAGCCAGGATCCTCCCCCCCACCTTGAACGATCCCACCCCGGTGCCCGATTCGCTCTACGGATCCGAAAGTGAATCGTCCCTCGTCGATTCAATCCCTCGAGATTTCGATGAAGACAAATGGAAAGCGGAAAGCGACGAAGTTCAAGAACGTGAGCGGAAGATCCACGGACTCAAGTATCGTCACCATCGACTCGGCGTTGCACTCGCGGCACTCGACGCACACCTTGCGGCCGCTCGCGGTGATTACCGGACAGCCCTTCGACTCTCAAACCATACCCGCAGTTGGGTGGATTCTCACCTCCGGATGGAATGGTGCTGCAAAGCGGGAGATTACAACACGGCCGTCCAACAAGCCCAACGATCGTTCGATGGGACTCCAGGACAAATACTCCCCGCAGCGATACTCGCGTGGATCACCCATGAAGCGATCACACTCCAACCGGATTCCAAGTCCCTTAGCCAATGGGAGGAACTTAGGAAAAAGGCCGCCGAACGCTGCTTCGATCCCGTATGGACCAGCGATCCCGATGAATCGCTCATCGAACGCGTCCACCCTATCGCTGCCAACTTCGTCGCCGATAAGACGTGGCGAGCAAAGCCTGCTCCGCCGAAAGATCTCGGAGATCGTCCAACCCTAGACACCCTGGGCCCAGTGCGTTGGTCCCCTGCCAATGCTCCCCGTTGGCACGTGAGCACACAAATGAGCGGACAAACAGGAGGAGATCGCTCGTCGCAGTTGTTCGAAGGCAAACCATATGTCCTAGTCCTTTATCTAGGATTCGGTTGCCTTCATTGCGCGGAACAACTCCGTGAGTTCTCTCCCGCCGCTGATAAATTCCGACAAGCCGGAATCGAAATCGTCGGTATCAGTACAGAAAACGCGAACTCGCTCGCAGAAGCTCTCAAGCGCTACGAAGGAACCATGAACCTAGCCTTGGCACCAAATCCGGACCTCGACGTGTTCAAGGCCTTTCGATGCTTTGATGATTTCGAAGGCCAACCACTTCACGGAACCATTTTGGTCGACGGAAAGGGTCGCATTCGATGGCAAGACATTGGCTACGAGCCTTTCATGGACATAGGCTTTCTGTACGACGAAGCCACTCGATTGCTAGCATTACCGGAATAACCCTTCTTTTTGATCCATCCGAAAGACGCCTCAATTCCGGTCCATTGCACTAGCTGCCCCCCCCTCCTAG
>VGZN01000807.1 GCA_016872635.1 Planctomycetota bacterium
GGGATCGCTTCGAGTTTGTCAAGTGTCCCACCGGTGATGCCAAGCCCTCGCCCACTGATCATTGGAACATCGAGTTCACAGCAAGCTAACAAAGGGGCGAGGATCAACGACGTCTTGTCACCGAGCCCACCCGTCGAATGCTTGTCCACACGTGGTCGATCGGTAACCCGATTAAGGCGTGTTCCACTTGCGATCATGATGTCGGTCAAATCGGCGATTTCGCGGGTACCCATCCCTTGGATATAGATCGCCATCGCCAACGCAGACATTTGGTAATCGGGAATCTCACCTCGCGAGTACCCCGTGACCATAAAATCAATCTCTTCGCGCGTCAGAACTTCCCGATCCCGCTTTTTAGCAATCACTACCGCTGGAATCATCGCTCGCCACACCCCTTCCATTCGACCTTCATCCAATTTCTACCGCAGGGCACCTTCAACGGAACGGCGGAGCGTGTCCCTTGGCAAGTCACCCCTTCGACGCCTCGACCGCACCTGTTTTTCTCGGTCTGCGGCTTTTCCGCAAGCTACAATCCGCTGCTGCAACGTATCATGGAATCTACGTAAGATGAGATGATAGACCAAACGCGACCATCTGAAGATGCCCACGGCAAGGATCCGACATGATTTCCTTTTCATCGAAATCGCTAACTATAACTTTGCTAGTATCGCGGCGGATCAAGCCGACCTCGCATCGAAAAATTGGCGTTCTCTTTCAGATGTGGAGCCGTTACTGCGTCCTCGCTATCAGCATTTCGCTAGTTTCAGTCCAATCTCAAAGCGGTGCGCAGCAAGTCGACGGCAACGAAATCGCTAAAAACCAAGCAAAAAACTTGTCGATCGCTTTCCAGAACGCATCGAGCAAGGCGATGAAGTCGGTGGTGACGGTGCTGGCTAAACGCGCGGATGTCGACTCCACCCTCGATGAGCTCGATCTTCTCGACACGAACTCCGCACGAAATTTCAACATCGGGTCGGGAGTGATCATCAACGAGACTGGACTTTGCGTCACGAACAATCATGTCATTAAAGACTCGAAGGGGATTCGCGTTCGCCTGGGAGACGGACGGGAATTGAGCGGGACCGATCTGCGCACCGACCCCTCAAGCGACCTTGCCACGTTCCGCATCGAATCCGACTCGACCTTGCCCTTTGTGACCATGGGTAATTCCGATCGACTTGGGGTCGGGGACTGGGTCATTGCGATCGGTAGCCCGTTTGCACTTGAGCAAACGGTGAGTGTCGGAATCATCAGTTCTAAAGGCCGCGCTTTAAATCGCATGGTCGAAGGCCAACTGCTTCAAACGGATGCCGCAATCAATCCAGGTAATTCCGGCGGTGCATTGATCGATCTCGACGGCGAATTGGTCGGTATCAACACCGCCATCATGACAACCAATGGCGCTTTTCAGGGAGTCGGGTTTGCTATCCCGAGCGCACGCGTCAAATGGATAACCAGTGAGCTCGTCGAATACGGCAAAGTGCGTCGTGCAAAGGTTGGCCTTCGTGTGGAACGGCTCACCCAAACCCTAGCGGACGAATTGAAACTACCAGTTCGAGGCGGCGTTTTAGTGACGCGCATCACCGCTGATGGCCCAGCGCAGAAAGCAGGCCTGGAAATCGACGATGTGATCCTCGAGATCGCACAGCAACAGGTATTCACCCCCGAGGATTTCCGAGCTGTCGTCGAGCAATTGCCAGCCGACCAATCGTACCCGATTAAACTGATGCGGGATTCCGAGCATATCACGCTTGAAATCACCCCTGTTATTTCCGATTCCTGACGGCAACCAAATATTTAGCCCTCAACGGTTTCCTTCCGCGTCGCTTGAGGTTTTAGGAATACACCGAAGTATCTACCGCAGTTTCTCGATCATGACCTGCATTGGGTGTAGAGAAACCATGGTGCACGCGAACGCGCGAAGGGGATGCTCAGTACAACGTATGCGTTTTTAGCAATAGCGATTTAGCCTGTCCCAAGTCTACTCGGGCACTGAGGTGCCTGCGACTTCTAACGG
>VGZN01000808.1 GCA_016872635.1 Planctomycetota bacterium
GGAAGTACTGAAAAATGCGACCAGTACCAACGAACCGATCATGGATACTGCAACGCGAGCGTTAGGGGATTGGCCAACGACTGATGTTGCCGATGGCCTGTTAAATTTGTGCTCAACGATTGATACTCCCAAATACAAAATCCGAGCACTGAGGGCCTACATCCGAATTTTTCGTCAGTTCGGGTTACCGAACGATCAACGATTGCAGATGGCACGCAATGCATTTACCTTATCCACGCGGAACGAAGAGAAGGTCTTGGTGCTTCACGCTTTATTAAGTTTTCAGAATCGAGATTCGATGCAATTCGCGCTTGAGCATCTCAAGGAGCCAGGGCTTGAAGCTACATCCGCACAGGTTGCCATCTATATCGCCGATCAAGTCAGCGACAAGGATTCTGTGAAAGTTGCGATGCGAAAAATACTCGATGCAGGGGCCGAAGAGGTCTACGCGAAACAAGCTCGTGATATTCTCGCGAAACTCGGAGAGGGCATTAAGTAAACGCACGAAACCTTTGTGACATCTAAAAACTCTGGCTACAGCTTCCGCAAAATATTGGGGCCCTCCGCCGCGGGTCACACGACCTTGAGCTATCTGGTCGAACATTTCCCCCATTCTACGCGAGACGAATGGATAGGGAGGATCCACGCTCACGAAATTCGTGTGGATGGAGCTCGCGCAACAGGTAGCGAAAGTCTGAATCCAGGTGGATTGCTGGTTTGGGATCGCCCAGGCTGGATAGAGCCAGAAGTCCCCGTCGAATATCAAATACTATATCGAGACGAACATTTGTTGGCGGTCTGTAAGCCCAGCGGCCTGCCCACGCTTCCAGGTGCAGGTTTTTACCGAAACACTTTGCTCAGCCAAGTGCAATCGGAGTTTTCATCGGCGATACCACTTCATCGTCTCGGCCGAGCAACTTCGGGAATTGTGCTATTCGCGATGGATAAGACGGTGTGTTCGGTCATTTCTCAACGATGGGATGAAATCGAGAAAGAGTATCTTGCCGTATCCGTGGGAAATCCTACCTTTGACTCGTTATGCATAAGAACACCTATCGGAAGCGTCGAGCATCCGCGATTGGGCAAGGTGTACGCGGCAAATCCGATGGGAAGGGAATCACGAAGTATTGCGAAAGTGTTGGAACGCAACCGAAGAAACTCTCTCCTAGCGGTTCAAATCCTAACGGGTAGACCTCATCAAATACGGATTCATCTCGCCTCCATCGGCCATCCCTTGGTTGGTGATCCGATGTATGCCGCAGGAGGTGGACTGCTGCCGCAGAATCCTGGTCTTCCAGGTGACCCCGGTTACTGGTTACACGCTCATCGTGTTCGATTCCTGCATCCTCGCCGCTCAGAATGGATGGAAATCGAATCACCAGCGCCGGCTGCGTTTATCCGAGCGCACCGTCAATGGTCTTAACTTACTGCGATAGTGACGAGAACTGAACTCACTGCCTAAAAGCGGTCCGATGTCCCTTTCGCCGTCTGTGTTACAGTTTTTGCACTGAAAGGTGGGGAGGGTGTCAAAGGGCTGATCAACGCTCCGACATTCCGTCTTCGATCATCATCTTAAAGACTTGTGAAACGCTCTTATCGAAAGGTTCTTTCGAGATCTCATACTTTTCGCAAATCGCTAAGACGCGCCGATGGAACTCGCGGAGTTGTTCGTCGCTGACTTCTTTCTTGAGAATCAGTCGTCCTGATCGGGGCTCTTTGGTTGCGGCGAATTGAAAAGCGAACTCCATTTCAGTCATCGAGAGTGTACCTTCGCTGGCGGTTCGGAGCCAGCGGTCGCAGGTCTTTGAAAAGTCCTCTTTTTCCTCGTCGGTGAAACCTGGGGAAGCAGCAGCGCGACGATTGATCTCCTCGACCACACCCCATTGCAGGATGGTGGAATCAGTCAAACGAATTCCGAGCCGGGTCAATTGCCTCGGCGTCAATTCATTCCGCTCCATTTCCGAAGCGAGCTTAGTCAGATCATCCACGATGATCGTTCTGTCGCTTTTACTC
>VGZN01000809.1 GCA_016872635.1 Planctomycetota bacterium
GTTTCGCGATGGAGAGCGAGTACGCCGAGGAAATCATCATGAACGATTTCCAAGACTCTCAGGTTGGCGATATCCAAACCATCGAAATAGGTCCTGGCGAGGAGATCGTTGACGGTATTGAAATCGTCTCGCCATAAGAAGCCATAAGAAACGGTCGTCGTCACAGATTCCACCATCCCCGAAAGGCACCGACGGCTAGCGGCAAAGTCGCTCACGAAAAACCACCGAGCATCCGCGTTTTCCAAGGGCTTCGCGTTGCGGGTTGACGCCCGGGTAAAATTCCCTGAGACCTCTACCCGCCTATCGCTTCATCACTGGATAGGAGTCCTCGGTTTACACCGAGCCTATTCATGGCCCCTTGCCGAGAAAACCGTTGCCGAACACTCCCTCGATTCGAATTCGAACAGCGACTCATTTTCCAATTAGGACGGATGGAAAATACGTTTTCTATTGGATGACGGCCTATCGCCGATTGCACTCCAATTTCGCGTTGCAGCGCGCCGTCGAACTAGCTCGTGAGCACCGCTGCCCATTGGTGATTCTCGAGGCGGTTCGGATGGGTTACCACTGGGCCTCCGATCGATTCCATCGGTTCATCATCGATGGAATGATCGACAATCAACGACAAGCGGAACATGCTAGTGCCACGTATCTCGCATACATTGAACGCGTCCGAGGTGACGGTCATGGATTGGCAAAAACATTAGCTTCGCACGCGGTTGCGACAGTTACGGATGATTTCCCTTGCTTCTTTCATCCCACCCTATACGGCTCCGTAGTTCGTAAATGGCCGACGTATCTCGAACTTGTCGACAGCAACGGTATTCTTCCGATGCGCATCGCGGATCGAACGTTTACCATCGCACACTCTTACCGCCGATTCATGCAGAAGGTTGTCGCTTCTGGTTTTCCTCAATTCCCCGCTATGGATCCGTTCCGAGGTCCAACCCTTCCGAAACTAGTCAAACTCCCTCCTGAAGTATTGAAAGGCTGGAAGTTCGAGACCGCCGATCAACTCGCCAAACTGAATCTTTCCACGCTCGCCATCGACCATTCGGTTCAGGCAACCCAGGACCGTGGCGGCCGAGTCGCAGGGTTGACGGTATTAAAGCGGTTTGCACAGCAACGATTGGGAGAATACGCCGAAGCCCGTAACGAGCCTGAGCAACAAGGCTCGAGCGGTTTGTCCCCGTACCTCCATTTTGGACATGTCAGTCCTCATGAGGTTTTCGATTCGATTTCTGGCGCATCCGCCGACTGGAGTCCCGAAAGAATCGGCAAACCTAACGGAAAAATGGACGGGTTTTGGAACATGGGGGTCGATGCAGAAGCCTTCATGGATCAATTGATGACATGGCGAGAAATCGGATTCAACATGTGCTCGCGCGAACCCGATTACGATCGCTACGAGTCACTTCCCCCGTGGGCACAAAAAACGTTAGCTGATCACGCGGGTGATCCGCGCCCCCAACGATACGATCTGGAGCAATTCGAAACTGCAACGACCCACGACGAGCTCTGGAATGCAGCACAGCGACAACTCGCGCGGGAAGGCCGTATTCACAACTACCTCCGAATGCTTTGGGGAAAGAAAATCCTCCACTGGAGCAGTTCGCCTCGCGAGGCGCTGGACATCATGATCGAGTTGAATAACAAGTACGCACTCGATGGACGCGATCCCAATTCCTACAGTGGAATCTTTTGGGTGTTAGGCCGATACGATCGTGCATGGGGTCCAGAACGGCCCATCTTTGGAAAGATCCGGTACATGACGAGCGAGTCTACACGTTCGAAATTCTCAGTGAAACAATACCTTCGTCGATATGCGGCCGAAGCATGATTGCGGCGCTCATTTATCCTCACCAGCTGTTCCCGATTCCAGTCGCCCCAACTAAGAAAAAGGAGAGGGCTCCTTCATGGATCGACAGTACCGATCGCGTCTATCTGATCGAAGATCCTCTGTTTTTCACACGGTACACCTTTCACCGTCAAAAATTGATGCTCCATCGGGC
>VGZN01000810.1 GCA_016872635.1 Planctomycetota bacterium
CTCTAGAGAACGAGGCAGCCGAATTGGCGTCGCTCATCGATTCTCGCCCAAAAGTCCAAACGCTTCGAGCTTCCAACGATCCGAAAGACATTCCGATTCACATTCGGGGCAGTGTCCATCGACTCGGAGAGATCGCACCTCGAGGATTCCTCACTTGCATCGACGACCATAATCCCGACCTCCACACACGCACGTCCATTCCTCCGAAATCGAACGGCCGGGTTGAACTCGCCTATTGGCTCACGGACCGATCCAACCCATTGACAGCACGTGTTTATGTGAACCGAGTGTGGTATTGGTTGATGGGACAGGGGATTGTGCCAACGGTCGATAACTTTGGGACAACCGGCAGGCCTCCTTCTCACCCTGAACTGCTCGATGCTCTGGCTACGGAGTTCGTTCAGAGTGGATGGTCGACAAAAAAATTAGTGAGAAAAATCGTCCTGTCGGATGCCTACCGTCGTGATCTGACCGCCTCCGAAAGTGCACTTCAAAAGGATCCGGAAAACGGTTTCTTTGGGCGAGGCATTATGAAGCGACTCGACGCAGAGTCCCTGCGAGACTCGATGCTGCAAGTCAGTGGCGAATTGCAGCGGCCACAGCAGGTCGCTTCCACGATTAAGGCCAATACGAAAGAGGATTATCGGTACGAACACCCAATCGGACTCCCCTCGATCTATTTGCCTTGGTTCAGGAACTCACCTCCGGAATTGATTCGGGAGTTTGATGGAGCCAACCCGTGCTTTTCCATTTCGGTCCGGAATCGGAGTACTGTAGCAACCCAAGCCCTCACGCTGATGCACAGCCCTTGGGTACATGAGCGTGCTAAAATTGCTGCGGATAACCTAAGACGCTTTGAAATCAGAAACGCTTTCGATCACGATGAGGTCTCCACGGTTTCTCAGATCTTCCTACAAACGCTCGGCCGACTTCCTAGTTCGAAAGAACTTTCGTGGTCGCGGCGCATGCTCGATCTAGGCGATCGAAAGGACATGATCCACGCATTGCTTTCATCGATCGATTTTAGGTATCTTGAATAGTCAAGCTACGGTGTCAAAGAAACCAGTTGCCCCAGCTAGCTGTAGAGAACTCGACAACATTCCCCAGGGCGAAATCGTCCTGGAACAGCCCACAGATACGAGGCCATGCATGAACCCACGACGCGATTTCCTACGACGCTCAAGTTGCGGGTTTGGCGCCTTGGCAGCCATGGGATTGATCCAGAGCGAGCAACTCCATGCTGCATGTACTCCATCGACGTCGAATCGTCTGCCTGGACTGCATCATCCAGCGAAAGCGAAGCGGGTAATCTTCCTATTCATGCAGGGGGGAGTGAGCCAAGTTGATTCGTTCGACCGCAAACCGATCCTCGAGGAACGGGATGGTGAGATGGTTTCCTTCGACGATCCACGAGAGTTCGCGAACACGAGGAAGCTCGGGTCCCCTCAGAGAATTATGAAATCTCCGTGGACATTCAAGCAGTACGGAGAATCGGGCCGCTGGGTCTCAGACCTATTTCCACGCATGGCTGAGCATGTCGACAAGATGGCGTTTGTGCACAGCATGCACACCGATGGCGTGGCGCATGGACCAGCAACCTTGTTCTTGCATTGCGGAGCGATGAACGTCGTCCGACCATCCATGGGCTCGTGGACCATCTACGGACTCGGAAGCGAAAACGAGAATCTACCTGGCTTTATTTCGATCGCTCCTTCGATCGGCAATGGGGGGGCTCGCAATTACGGCGCCGCTTTCTTGCCAGCGAAATTCCAAGGCACTCCAATCGGTAACGCCGGGAAAACCGAATTACGCATTGAACATATTTCGGCGGCGAACTCAGTAGGTGCGATCGAGCCAACTGTCCGATGGCAACTACAAGCAGAGCTGCAACGACTTCAGATGCAAAAGCGACTTGCCGGAATTGATCCGACGCATAACTCCGCTCCCTTGCCGGATCGTGACGAACTGGATTCTCTGATTGCATCGTATGAATTGGCTGCACGCATGCAG
>VGZN01000811.1 GCA_016872635.1 Planctomycetota bacterium
AAAGCAGATGAGTTTATTACAGCAAGTGCAGCGTGGGAGATCCCACCTGCCACCGCGAATCTTGGTCTACGGTACCGAAGGGGTCGGCAAAAGCAGCCTCGCGGCAACCACCCCCAAGCCGATCTTCATCCAAACCGAAGATGGTCTGGGTGAGATTGATTGCGACAAGTTTCCGCTGGCCAAATCGCTCGAGGATGTTGTCGCGGCACTCACGGAGTTAGAGACCCAGCAGCACGATTACCAAACCGTGGCGATCGATTCGCTCGATTGGCTCGAGCGATTGATTTGGGATGCAGTCTGCCGGCGCGAATCGGCCACGACGATCGAAAAGGTCGGTGGCGGCTACGGCAAGGGCTACACGCTCGCCTTGGACTACTGGCGACGGTTGATCGACAAGCTCGGCAATCTCCATCGTGATCGCGGCATGATGGTCTTTTTGATCGCTCATGCCAAGGTCGAGAAGTTCGAGGACCCCGAAGCACCGGCCTACGATCGCTACTCACCTCGTCTGCACAAACACGCCAGCGCCATCATCACCGAATGGTGCGACGCGGTGCTGTTTGCCACGAAGCGATTCACGACCCGCACCGAAGAGAGTGGCTTTGGTCGTCAGAGAGCAATCGCTGCCCCGGTCGGCGCTGCCGGTGGCGAGCGCATCTTGAAAACGGTCGGCGGTCCCTCGTGCGTGGCCAAGAACCGGTACCGGCTCAAACCTGAAATTCCATTGGCTTGGGATGCGATTGTTGGCGGCATCCTCAGCACATCCAACGAACTGTCCAACCCCGTTTCTGCACCAGAAGGAGCTACGAACCATGGCTAATCTCAACAACTTTAACGCGAATCAAGTCGAGCCGTCCTCGAATTTGGAAGCGATCCCGGCAGGCAAGTACCTGGCCGTGATCACCGAGTCGGAACTCAAGCCGACGAAGTCCGGATCGGGCAGCTATTTGCAACTGACCTTTCAGGTTCTCGAAGGGGAATACAAAGGTCGATTCCTTTGGTCCCGGCTCAATCTTCACAACGCCAATCCCACTGCGGTGAAGATCGCCCAAGCGGAGTTGTCGGCTATCTGCCGAGCCGTTGGGGTACTCACCCCGGGCGATTCGGTCGAACTGCATAACTTGCCGCTGGTGATCAACGTCAAGTGTCGCAAGCGCGAGGATTCGGGGGACATCACCAACGAGATCAAAGGTTACGCGAAACCTGAGGCCGTGACAGCTCAGCCTCAGCAAGCAAACCATACGACTCCACCATGGAGACGTCCCTCGTGATCGAATTCGAACTGCCGTATCCGCCGTCAGTGAACCATTACTGGCGGCGGGTGGGAGCACGGACGCTCATCAGCCGCGGGGGTCGACTCTTCCGTCAACAGGTTGTGTCGATCCTCGCGGCGCGAGGCGTTCGCCCACTCGATGGTGACTTGGAAGTCGTCGTCGAACTGTATCCACCCGACCGTCGTCGCCGGGATGTGGATAACACGCAAAAAGCTTTGCTCGATGCACTCGGGCAAGGTGGTGCGTATCACGACGACAGCCAAATCATCCACCTAGACACCTGGAAACGCGAACCGATCCCTGGCGGCATGGTTTTTGTTCGAATCACTCAATGCAAATTGGCATAGTCATGGAAAGTAACCAGCAACAAATATGTGATGAATGCGGTTTCGCGATTCCAAGTTCGAAAAGCGAATGCCCGGATTGTGGACGTTCGATGCGTTCTTTGCGCAAGAATCGGAAACGCAAGAAAAAGCAGAGCGAAGAGCATGGCGTCGATGTACTCGATCGCTCCATGGATGCTCGTCTAGAGATCGGCTTCTCGATGTTGAATTGGGATTAATACCATGCAACTTCGTCCCTATCAACAAGCGGCCGTCGATGCGGTTTACAACCACCTGCGTGATCGCGATGACAATCCGTGTGTGGTCATTCCAACCGCAGGGGGGAAAACTCCATGTATGGCCACGATTTGCAAGGATGCGGTCACGCTCTGGCAAGGTCGTGTCCTAGTG
>VGZN01000812.1 GCA_016872635.1 Planctomycetota bacterium
ATTGCTGCACGTGCCGTTGCGTGCTGCAAGTAAGAAGTTTCGGAAGGGGCAGCAGGAATTCCCTGAATTGTTAAGCGGTGAAAGTGATCAGTCCAAAACTGATAGCAGCAACAGTCATGTCTATCAGAGCGAAGATCTCGCAACGTTAAAACGAGTTTTGAGACCGGGGCAGTATCATGCCGTTGTTGCGAATCCACCATACATTACGCCGAAAGACCGTGCGTTGAACGAGCAGTATCGCAACCGGTTTGAAGCTTGCCACATGAAGTACTCTCTGTCAGTGCCGTTCATGGAACAGCTATTCCGCCTCGCCGTGCAAGCTAGCACAGATGGGGGTGCTGGGTTTACAGGCCAAATCACCTCCAACAGCTTCATGAAACGCGAGTTCGGCAAGAAACTAATTGAGGCGTTCTTTCCGACTGTAGATTTGACCCACGTGATCGACACGAGCGGCGCATACATTCCCGGTCATGGTACGCCGACGGTGATCCTGTTTGGCCGCCACCGAGTATCCGTTGCCAGGACACTGCGAACCGTTCTTGGAATACGAGGTGAGCCCACCACTCCGGATGATCCGTCGCAGGGTTTGGTCTGGTCTGCGATCGTCGCACAAATGGACCAGCCAGGTTCCAAAAGTGAATTTGTCAGTGCTGGAGATTCGCCAAGGGAGCTCTTCGAAAGGCATCCATGGTCGATTGGCGGCGGTGGAGCAAGTGAGCTGAAGGAGCTGCTGGATGATTCGGTTGAATTGAAGCTTGATGAATTGGCGGACTCTATCGGCTTCATGGGAATTATCTCCGAGGATGATGCCTACCTTGGCCCGGCGAAATGGGCATTGCGCTCTCGCCTACCAGCAATTCCATTCGCCACCGGCGATGACGTTCGCCATTGGGACATTAGCTGCGAAACAGTGGCCGTCTTCCCCTATACACTCCCGCGTCTTGACGTAGTGCAACTCGCCAATTCATCCGTATTAGCATCCCACTTTTGGCGATTTCGCACCCCTCTGCGTAACCGCCTAATGTTTGGGAAACGGCCGGAAGACCGAAGCATGGCGTGGTACGAATACATGCATTTTGGGAAGGATCGCTTCAAATCGGAGCACTTGTTGGCATTTGCATCGGTCGCTACCCACAACCAGTTCTCGATGCGTCGTGATTCGGTGTTGACAAATCGCCACGCGCCAGTCGTTAGGTTGTCATCATTGGTGGGCCAACAGAATCACATAGGTATCCTCGGCTTGCTTAACAGTTCAGCGGGATGCTTCTGGATGAAACAAATCTTTCATGACAAAGGTAGTACGGTTGATGCTCATGGTGCGCGACAGACAACAATCGCATTCGAAAACTTCCGGGAGTTTACTGGAACTGGATTGTTGAAGTTCCCGATCCCCAAGGCATTACCGACGGACCGAGCATTTTTCTTGGATGCTCGTTCGCAGAAACTTGCGGCAAACTTGACACCAAAAGTGCTTCTTAGCAAGGGATTTCTGAGTCGAGAATCCATTGGACTACATCGCCGTCCCTCAGAAGAGTATCGGGAACAATTGATCGCAGACCAAGAAGAATTGGATTGGGAATGTTACCAAAGCTATGGATTGCTTCGCGAGAATTTAACGACTCAGAGTCCCCCGCCGATTCAGCTCGGTAGTCGCGCGTTCGAGATCGTGCTGGCTCGAAAGATGGCGGCGGGCGAAACGCAGACGACGTGGTTCGAACGTCACGGCTCAACGCCGATAACCGAGCTGCCCTCAGCGTGGCCTGACGACTATCGTCACCTGGTCGAACACCGCATTGCTTTGATCGAGTCTGATCCGAACATTCGACTCATCGAACAGCCCGAATACAAACGCCGCTGGAATACCGAGCCGTGGGAATCACAGCTCGAACGAGCCCTGCGAGAATGGCTGCTCAATCGGCTGGAGGGGTATTTTGATTTTGATGGAAGGATGAAGGTGGAGCAGCAGGGGAGCGAGGGAGCTGGGGAGAAAACCAGCAAATCG
>VGZN01000813.1 GCA_016872635.1 Planctomycetota bacterium
GAGCCGTGAGCAAGCCGCGGACGAATTGATCGTAGGGAAGGTTTTTGCGAAATGCCTCTCGGATCCAACCATCGAGGCTGAGGACGGCTTTGATGCCGACGCGGTAGGGATTTGGTCGAAGAAGATCGGCCCATTTGTTCGCCCAATTGTCCGCGTACTCGGGTCGTTCCAATAATTGATCGACGAGCCGATCTCGTTTGTCGGGTGATGTATCGAGAAGGAATGCGCGGGCCTCTTCGGAGGTTGGAAGACGGCCAATGACATCGATGCTCGCACGGCGCAGGAATTGGGAATCGGAGATGGTGCCGCTGGGCAAAATATTTAATTGGCTCAACCGTTCGTAGATGGCATCATCGATGAAATTTTTTCGAGGTAGTACGCTGTACGTTTCGGGAGAAACGGGAACGGGGCGTGGTATTGCCGAACTCCAGGTCGCGATATTCCCCATAAACCGGGCCATGATCGTCGCTTCGCCAGGAAGCGTTCCCGCATGAACAACGCCATCGTTGGAGACACGGAGGATCGCAGGTTCATTGGATTGGTAGGCGCTGGTTGCTGTAACATCGCGCGTCGAACCATCTGAGTAGTGAGCGATAACGCTGAGGGGGCGGGACTCCTGAGGTGCGAGGGGAAGTGGTTCCGGGGAAATCGTCACTCCGGTTAGCGCCGGGTCGTTTTCGTTTGTCCGAAGAAAGCCACTACTTATCCAACGTGACAGGACCGCATAGTCTTGGCTATCGGGCTCCAGTCGTTTACCACCACCGTGCGGCAATTGCCCAGTCGCTTTTTGGAGAAACAAGCTATCTGCAGGAGAGGCGGGAGAGACGCGTCGCCCCCGACCATCGGTTACGATCGATCGAAAATCCATATCCGCATCGAATCCGAGCAGCGAAAGAGCGAATCCATTTTGCCCCCGCGATTTACCATGGCACGGTCCCGAGTTGCAACCACGAGCGGTCAAGATCGGTTGCACATCCAACTCAAACTTGATCGGAACAGGCTCCGTTCCCCAAGAACTCGACGGCGATGAAAACGATACCAAAGCAAGAAGCAGCCACATTCCAATCCTCCGAGCGCGAGGCAATGGATTCGCCACGGGCGAGCATTGCATCTCAGGAATGGAGGTGAGTGGATGGTCCATAGGTTGGAGGTCGTTGAGCCACAGTCGGCTCCATCGGAGAGGGCAGGCTCAAGCGGTCGTTGCCGAGGAACCGGGTTGGGGAGGGGGGCGGTGGTAGGTAGGTCAGCAGGAGATTCCTGCCAGCCGATAAGCCCGGATAGAACCCCCCCACTATGGTATAAGATAATCGACTGAAGGGACGGGCGGGAACCAAAGAAGTCGGGCAGTCGCCTAGATTTTCCGGAAAAGGGCTAGGAGTTGGGTTGCGTTAGGTGACCTATGAGCCAGGAGCCTGCTCGGCGAGGAGCGGAATAAAACCTCCCGCCGGACTTGCTGGGCAATTTGCCAGCCGGTCAATTCTGAGGGAATTGGTCGGGACGGATAGGTAAAACGATTCCAAGGAATGTGAGGTTGGGAGCGAACTTACGGTACGTAGGTTGACGGGCAAGTGGTTTGCCAAGTTATTCGGCACGCCATATGCTTCATAGAGTTTCTCGGTTTCAGCTTGTGCCAAGTTGGCGCTTTGGAATCAGTGGTTGGATGTAAATGGTTTGAAACCCTTTAGGAGAAAATCTCACATGATAGGTTTCGCATATATCGGTTTTGGCTACTTCGACTTCAAGTACCTTTTGTTCGCGTTGCCCGGATTTTTGTTGGCAATGTACGCCCAGTGGAAGGTCAGCTCGGCGTACAACCAGATGGCGCAGGTTCCGGCGAGGATGAGCGGTGCTCAAGCAGCGCGTCGGATTCTCGATGCGGCCGGTCTTGAGGATATCGAGATCGAGCAAGTCGGAGGCCATTTGTCGGATCACTATGACCCTTCGTCGAAAGTGGTTCGATTGAGTCCTGAGGTCTACAGTGGCTATTCGATGTCCTCGG
>VGZN01000814.1 GCA_016872635.1 Planctomycetota bacterium
CAAAACGTGGTGCTGCGCAACTGCTGCAGCATGCCGTCATCCTGTAGAGTTTGATTGGAGTTTTGGATACCTTTTAATCCTTGGGTCGAGAGTTCGAGTCTCTCCGCTCTCACTCTTGATTTTTCCACGAAAACCCCGGGTTCTTCCAAAGGATCTGGGGTTTTTTCGTAGGCCGTGCTAGCACTCCCGCGACCTGTTTTCACAGCACGCTTCGGCACCTTTTTACCCCCAAAAGCACCCTGCGCGCTGTAGTTTGCGCTGTAGGTAAGAGGTGCATAACCTCAGCCCTGATCAGCTAAAAACCCGCGATCAGAGACCCAATCACGACAAGGGACTGTCATGCTACTTTGGGCCGCAATGTAGAGCAGTTGTCCCCAACGGCTCTCGCCAGGAGCTAAAAACGATTAAGACGATCGTACATAATCCAGCTTGCTCCCTTCGCCCAAGCCCCATCGCAGCCAGGATCTTTCGCAAGATCCACTACTCTCTTTCGAGGCTTCGCTTGGAACCCATCACGACAAGGGACTATCGTGCCACTTTGGCCCGCAATGTAGAGCCGTTGTCCCCAACTGCTCTCACCAGGAGCTAAAAACGATGTAGACCATCGTTTGCCATCCAGCTTGTTCCCTTCGCCCAAGACCCATCACAGCCAGGATCTTTCGCAAGATCCAATACTCTCTTTCGAGGCTTCGCGTGAAACCCTTCACGACAAGGGACTGTCGTGCGACTTTGGGGAAGCTATGGCGATTTGGTGGGGCTATTCATCAACGAGCGCGTAAGCGATCGTTAGAACCAGTATCGCGTTCAGTTCGTTCGGATTCGATGAAACGATCCGCCGCTCTCCCAACTCTTTGCTTTCCGCAACACTCACCGGCGTATTGTTCTGTGCCGAAGGTTGGTTCACTGTGATTGTGGATGACAAGTGCCGGACATCCGAGAGCTTTTTGCTCGCCGCTCGCGCTAATCGACTCGACTGTAGCGTCGCGCGCTCCACGGCTCGCTTCATTGCCGCCTCTTCCTGCTCTTCCTTGAGGATCGCCACGAACTGGATCGGCGATTCCACCGGCGTATTCGACATCGATACACCGTAGTACACCGACGCCGCGATCAATGGCTGAACCACATCCATTTCCTCTTCGGTCAATGGTACTCGCTTCTGCTGCAACTGGAAGAGTTTGCCTTGTGTTCCAGCCTTGAGTTTGGCACTCAGCAACACCGCATCATCATCCATCCCATTCGGCAGCTTCCACTCGGCCGTCATTTTGGAGGACGCCGTATAGAAGAAGGGCAATTCTTCCTCTTCGTTTTCCTCAGACCCCTCTTCGTCGTCTCCCATCAGCATCGAACGCAATTTACCGCGCATGTTGGGATTGTTCGCTTGCATCTGGGCCGCCTGTCGCTTCATCGCTTGTTTGGCCATCTCAAGATTATCGACCCCTGGTGTGATCGTTCCGATCACGGGCGAGGTGAACCGAATCGATTCCTTCGCGGCTCCCAGCCGCACACACTCCTGCTCCACCTTGCCAAGATGCTCTTTCAGTTTCGTCAGCGCGTCCTCCGCATCGCGGCTCTCCACCTTGAACGGTAGCTTCAATTGGATCAATTGCGGCTGCATCGAAATCGTCTCTTGCACCGTGATTGATATCCCGGGAGTACGCGCCACCTCGACCGATTGCACCAGTCCAAGTTGCTGCGCGGTTCCAGGTTGCTGCGCGGTCGCAATGAGTCCACTGCCGCCCACCGCCATACCGAGCCATGCAATCATCGCAGCACGAGAATGACGGCTCATGGAACCGAAGGAACAAAAGCGGTTCGAACGACGGGTGGCGTTGCACTTACTCATCAAAAAATCCCACGGAATAACTGGCGATGAACAAAGCTGTCGACGCTTTGGATCTCTGGATCATACACACCGGTTCGCTAGGATCCAAATCGTGGTGGCCCACCCAGCCCGATTAAGGAGCGAATCGGGAGATTTTTCCAATAAAAGAA
>VGZN01000815.1 GCA_016872635.1 Planctomycetota bacterium
CACTAATCCAGCTAGCGAATCGTCGGGAACTTTTTATCGATCACTTCCTGGTAGATTCTCTCGAGGGTCTCTCCCTCAAGTTGCATGAGCCCAAGCCCACGCCGCCCATGACAGAGCCCGCCAACGAGATGGAATATGGAACCATCATTCGCGACGGCCAACTCTTTCGCATGTACACGCGAGATGGACGCGGAGCAAAATTTGACGGCGACGCCACAGAAGTGACTCGATACTGCGAAAGTCACGATGGTATCCACTGGATGAAGCCAAATCTGGGTTTGGTAGACCTAGATGGATCCAAAGAGAACAATGTGATTCTTAAAGAAGCCCCTTTCTGCCACAACTTTGCTCCTTTTCTCGATGAGAATCCCTCCGCACCGAAGGAGAGCCGTTTCAAAGCACTTGCTGGGACCGTGAAATCCAGATTGTTCGCTTTCCATTCGAACGATGGTATCCACTGGTCCAAACTCAGGAACGAACCGGTTATCCAATACACAAAAGAATACGCGTTCGATTCGCAGAACGTCGCGTTTTGGTCAGCCGACGAAGAGTTTTATGTTTGTTACTTCAGGCATTTCCTCGATGGCAAACTGCGTTCTATCTGCCGAACCACTTCGAAAGACTTTCTGCATTGGACCGAACCCACCCCCATGCGACCCAACCTGCCTAATGAGCATCTGTATACCTCGCTGGCCCACCCCTATTTCAATGCACCCCATATCACGATTGCAACACCGACACGCTTCCATCCGGAGCGAGGTGAATCGACCGATATACTTTTCATGACAGCTCGCGGCGACAAACCCTTCGATAGGACGTTTCGCCAAGCGTTCCTGCGCCCAGGACTCGATCCTGCTCGATGGGGCAATCGCTCCAACTACGCAGCCTGGCATATCGTCCCAACCAGCCCTGAGGAGATGTCAATTTACGTTACTCCCTTTCGCCGATTCACACTGCGTCTCGATGGCTTCGTTTCTCTCCACGCCGATGCAGACCAAGGCCGGATGACTACCAAACCGTTGACCATGACCGGTGATGAACTTCATTTGAATGCATCCACCAGCGCGGGAGGTTTTATTCGCGTTGAAATCGCAGATGAACAAGGCAATCCGATCCCAGGCTTTTTGTTTTCGGATTCGGAACCATTTGTCGGCGATTCTGTAGATACAATCGTGCGTTGGAAACCGACGTCAGATCTAGGGGCTTTGATTGGGAAGCCGATCCGACTCCGATTCGAATTGCTCGATGCAGACGTGTTTGCAATCCAATTCCTGCATCGCTAGGCCACCAAAGATTAAGCCCACGCCTCCCATGGGAAACGACTCTCACTCATTTACACATCGATCCTTGAAATCACCACCCAATATGGTTGGTTGCTGCGTGTGGTTTGCTACATCATTGCTTTTGCTTGCCCCATGGCCCAGCGCGATTGCGGAGCCACCTGTATCCAATACTGTGGACTTTAATCGCGATATCCGACCGGTTTTGCAGCAACGATGTTTCGCTTGCCACGGAGCACTTAAACAACAGGTAGGGCTGCGTCTCGATACGGCGTCGGCCATTATTCGAGGTAGCGACTCAGGCAAAATCATCGAAGCCAATCATTCTGCTTCGAGTCTATTGATCAACCGATTGAAATCGTCCGATCCCGAAGAACGAATGCCCCCCGAAGGTCATCCCCTTGAGGAATCCCAAATTCTCGCCATCGCGGAATGGATCGATCGAGGAGCGACTCCACCACGCAACGACCAACCAGAGCCAGACCCAAACCAACACTGGTCTTTTAAGCTCCCGAGTCGTCCCTCACTGCCACTGCTCACAGAATCGAGTATTCCTGGTAACCCTATCGATGCATTCATTGAGCATCGATGGCATCAACATGGCGTCACCCCTCAACCGATAGCCGATCCCGCTACCCGACTGCGTCGCGTCTATCTCGATCTCATCGGACTTCCCCCTTCCCCCGAAGCATTGAAACGATTTGAAGAAA
>VGZN01000816.1 GCA_016872635.1 Planctomycetota bacterium
AACAGTTCCAAGTCGCTGAGGATCGCGAGACCCACTTGAGTTCCTGCGGCTAAGTCTGGATTACCAAACGGTGGGTTCACGCCGAAACTTCCATTGCGGATCTGGATGTCAAAGTCGGTGGTGAGCGACGGGAGGGTTCCTGTTGGCCCGTTGAGACCGACAACGACACTCGGACCAGAGTCTTCAGAAGGTAGCCGTCGGACGTGGTCGTCGATTTGCATGTCGAAGTCCACACCCATCTTCTCGAAGAACGTATCCTGCAATTGGATGAATCGAACTTCGATGGTTACCTGAAGGTTTTGGAGTGCCCGTAGGCTCTTCAGCAAGTCCGCGATTTGCTCGTGCGTTTCCTGGGGAGCGTTCACGATCAAGCTGAGGTTCTGACGGAATGGGTTCATCGTCGATGTCCCCCCCGCGTTGGTCCACTGGTCTGGAGTAATCGTGGTTTCGATCAAATGCATCAGCTCGGTGAAGTTCGCCATCGAAGCACCCCCGAGGGAGTTGCTCGAGTTCGGCATCACGCTGGAACCGCCATTCATCATGGCCATTCCTGGCGACATCGAACCACCACCCATAGGTTGAGACGATGCGAATTGTGCGAGTACATCAGCGTTCGGATCGATGCTGGCTAGACGGCTATTCCGCAAGGACATCCCGTCTTGCTCGTTCAGGTTTACAGCCACATAGTTGGTTTGTGCTTGGTACGCCGCTTGAAGTGCTCCAGCCATGCCGGTGTTGTAATCCGACACGAAGTTTGGAACGGGGATTACCAAGTCCTTCACGCTATAGGGCTTGCTATACATTTGTTGCTGCATGAAGCGTCGGCTCTGAATCTTGACCACTTCATCCTTGATGACGTAGGTCAAATTAAGAGGTTCGAGGATGTTCTTGAGAACATTCTTCAGCTTGATTTGGTTGCCACGCAAGTCCAAGCTGATTGGCTGGTCAGAGCGAAGCCCTTCCTCCGCGATCGATGGTTCATCGATCAGGATGATCAAGCCGGTCATTTCTTGAATAGTCTTGAGAGCATCACCGAGGGGACGTTTATCAAAGCTGGCCGAGAATGGTTCCTCGAGCATCTCGAGAATGCGTCGTTCCGATGGTGGCAGCTTGAGGGACTCATCACCGTACTTGTCTCGGATGCGGCGAAGGTCAGTCCATTCCTTGACAGAAGGGAACTGCATTGGCTGATTGTCGCGAAGGTACGTTGCTGACGACCGCTCGGTGTCCGAGAAGATGTTGAGGAGAGACTCCTCTTTCATCTGTTGAATTTCTCGCTGTTCTTCAACGCGACGTTGGATGACCGAACGACCTCGCATCACAGCTGCGATTTCAGAGTTCGGTTTGATCTCTTCAACCTTGCGGGCGATGACTTCCGCTTCCGCATAACGGGCGTTTTCCATCAACTCGTTGTACTCGTCGACCAAGGTTTGGATCTGTGCGTCTTCCTTGGCGGAATTTGCAGCTTCCAAGCTGATTCGATCTTCGATTTGCCGGTTGCGTTGATCAAGTTCGATCGATGCGCGATTTTGCTCCATCCAGCCTTCGACGTTTGATACAACACGATCGACCATCGCCAGCATTTGCTTGCGATAAGCACCATCAACGTCTGCTTGAGATACACGAGCGCGGAGCGCCTTTAGACGATCAAGCGATTCATAAGGCTTGTCGTTGACGAGTCGCTCTGCATCGGCGATTTCGCCCGATACCTCGGCAAACAATCGCTGTTTCTTCTGGATAGCTTCGCGATTTTCATTGGGGATCGCGGAGACTGGTTCCGGAGCGGAACGCGACTGTAAGTAAGTCAGCTTGTCTTTGAGTTGAGCGCGAATCGCGGGATCGAGGTCATCCTTTTTCTTCCAAGCATTGCTGAAATACTGAAGGGCAGAGTCGCGGTCACCTAGCGACATAGCCTCAAGGCCTTTCTCGTACCACTCGTTCGCGGTCGATTCCTGTGGTGCAGTGGCACCCAAAGTCAAGTTGCT
>VGZN01000817.1 GCA_016872635.1 Planctomycetota bacterium
ATGGACGACGCCGATTCCCCGCCCCGAGTACGATTCTTGTCACTTACGAGTTTGGATTCACTCGCGAGAGCATCGCGACCAGCGATTCCATTGCTAAGTCGTTCAACCACGTCGACCAACCGATCCACCTTTCCTGCAACAGCATCAGGAGCCATGTTTGCTTGGGAATAATTCTCCAACAAACATTGGATCGTTGAGCGGAGCGAAGATAACTGCGATGCATTGATTTCTTGGAGAGATTCGATGGCGGCTGCATTCTTCTGATCGAGCACACCGATTTCTCGACGCACCTCCTCTGAAACCTTCTGCAGTCCTGTCTCCAATGTGCTGATCTTCCCTAAAATCAATCCAAAGGCCCGTTCCAACTCTGAGATCGCTGCTGCCAACCGAGGATCGGTGCTTGCACTAGTCACCGACTTTTCGATCGATTCCATCCGGCTTGAGATCGCTTGCAAGCTCACCAGCATGGCTTCTTGATTGCGTTCGATCCGTTCCTCCCACGGACTCAATCGAGGCACCAGAACTTGGCCTACGTCCGCGATGAGAGTCCCAGTCTTCGGAGTTGACGTTGCAGTATCTTCTGCAACC
The DNA here is from genome assembly GCA_016872635.1 of Planctomycetota bacterium. Lineage (GTDB taxonomy): Bacteria > Planctomycetota > Planctomycetia > Pirellulales > Pirellulaceae > JBKCUI01. Next base: position 589 of record VGZN01000817.1, read on the forward strand.
GGAGAAAGCCCCATATTGCGAACATCCGCTATTGGAACTTGGGTGGCTCCAGAATCACTTGACGGCAAGGAATCAACCGGACCAGCAGTGGCATTGAGACTTTGTTTCGTAGGATTAGCAACGGATCCTGGAACAACCGGTGCCCCTTGTGCACCCGGAATCGATCCGGGTGCTGCCGGAGGGCTCACCGATGTTGGGAGCAACGCTTCTGTAAGGACCCGGCGAGCCGACAAAATCATTTTGCCACATTGCAACCTGCCGCCAACATCGAGCACGCTGCCGTTGGCACTCTTGCCGTCGACCAATGTTGGAGATGCTGCCAACAAGTCGACGACTCGAACCGGCTTCCCCAAATGCTCACCTCGAAAAATGACACACTGGAATTTCGCAATCGTGCGATGCTTCAATTGCAATTGGCAAGCTGGGTCTGTTCCGAGAACCGACATAACGGTTGTAAGTCGAAATAAATTCTCCTTCGATTCAGGTTTCGCGATCCCAGTTTCCAACACCAAGGTGTTGGGCAATACACGCAAGTCCTCGAGTTCAAAGGATTCCCAAGAGAATGCATCGGACATTGGTGCATCATGCTGGATCGACTCCAAAGTCAATCGTGCGTTCGGTTGCAACCACACCGAGCCACCGGGCAGAACGTACTGGACCTCGCAACGCGCGACAGGAAATGTTTCCGAGAGATCCAATAAAGCTAAATAACCTTCGCCGACTTGTACATACGCTACGACCGGTGCCCCGATTCCGGGAACACGAATCTCGCAGCGTTCGTGCTCTCCGATCCTCGCAAAGGGACCTTGAAAGCGGAATGACCGCACTCGCCCCTCGTGTGCTAATTCCACGTGGACTCGGCCCGTTATCCAATCCAACGGCGGCATATTCGGAAACTGCGTCTGTGAATCCAAGGTTTCTAGACCTGCCTACAAAGTTGCCCGAGAGTTCAATCCGACCGTCAATAAATCATACCTGTTGTCAAACACAACCGCGGGACAACGTCGAGGCTACCCCCTCGAAACCATGAGCGTCTCCCTACCGTAAGCTTCACGATCCGCAGAAGCCTGCCACAGAATGCCCGGCTTTGATCGTGAGCGGCGTCGATTCTGAAACTTCACTGCAACATCATCCCGCCCCTTTTTGGGTGCGATCCCTGTTCAATGTTGCGGAGGAAATGTGGAGTAAAAGGGCAGTACCCCTAGCACCGAAACCAGTGGTGCGCGATGAATCTTTCCGGAAATAGGAGATTTTGGGTGACCTAATCGGCAAAATATGCCTAATGCAACACCCGGAGAAAGTCTCCAGGATTTCATGCCTGAATCGGTTGCAACGAAGTCGCAGCATAACCATAATGGCGGCACGGATGAGGGCCCCCGCAGAATCCG
>VGZN01000818.1 GCA_016872635.1 Planctomycetota bacterium
AATGATATCGACCGACTCATTGATGAAAGCTTCCTGGGCGATACGTCGTTGGTCGGTTGAAAGTCCTGCGTGATACGCGGCTACCGAATAGCCGAGTCGAGCAAGTGTCTCCGTCATCTGTTCGACATCGGCCCGACGCAGGCAATAAACAATCCCACCTTCTCCGCGATGGCGATCAAGTACCTCGCGGACTTGGTCGACCAACTGCAATTGGTTGACGACACGATATGTCAAATTCGGGCGATCGAAGGAACTCACGACCGTGTTTGGGTTCTGGAGTTGAAGCTGTTCACAGATGTCTTTGCGAACTTGTTCCGTTGCAGTTGCTGTAAACGCGTGGACTGCGGCGTGCGGGTATTGCTCTCTCAGTTTCGAAAGCTGACGATATTCGGGCCGAAAATCATGCCCCCATTGAGAAACGCAGTGGGCTTCATCCACCGCGATCGCATGCACGTCGCTTCCTTCGAGCAGCCTCGTGAAATCCTCAGAGACGGCACGTTCGGGAGAGACAAAAACAAGTTGGATTTCTCGAGATCGGATACGGTTCGCCATGATTCGTTTTTCATTCGCATCCAGGGAGCTGTCGATTCGGACTGCGGGAATCCCAAGTTGGCACAGCCCGTCGACTTGGTCTTTCATGAGAGCAATCAGTGGCGAGATAACGATTGTGACCCCGCCCCGAAAAACTGCAGGAGCTTGGTAGCATAAGGATTTCCCGCCGCCGGTCGGCATGACCACCAATGTATCCCGGCCCGCGATGATGGAACCGATCGCTTGTTGCTGTGACGTCCGAAGGGAGTCAAACCCCCATTTTTCTTTGAGCATCCGGTAGAACTCAGCTGAAATACCATCGTGGCTATTCGACATGGAACCCTTGGATTCAAACTCTGAAACTACAGAAACGCGAGTGGCAGGTGATTTGGAAACAGGTGATTTAGCAATCGTTGGGGATTTCAGATCGTTCGGCATCGTACGGTTCCTTTGCTCTATGAGCAGCACAAGAAGTCTAACACGGGTGACATGCCCAATCGGACAACCTTGATCAGCTTCGGACGTCTATTGACACGTTTGGTCACAGCGCGATCGAAAAAGATTCGAATAACCCACTCGCTGTGGGGGGCAGGATGCCTTGAATGAGGAAACGTTTAGAGTTCTTCGATGCTGGTGGCGATGCGGTCTACCATGTCGTCCGTGGTTTTCGGGTTGAAGAAGACCGCCTTCCATGCCGGAATATTGATCCCGTGCGGGCAGTAGCCGAAACTCGTGGTGAATCCGAGTCGCGCGTCGAGAGCGGGATCCATCATTTTGAGGCGTTTGTCAAACAGGTGCCGGATTTCGCGAGCATAGCGGCCACGTTGTTCTTCGGTCAATTCGTTGCGGACCATCCGCTGAAAGATTTCCTCGGCGTTGCGCCCTTTGGGAAGGACCCACCAGTTGACGCTCGGTCCGGTTGTGCCTGCATTGAGAACTTTGCAGTATTCAATTTTCGCTAGCCGATCTTTAAGTCGTTGCGCCATTTCGAGGGAGCGTGCGATCAGCATTTGCCAACCGGTCAATCCGATGCCGTTGAGGGATGCGACCACGGCATATGGCCCGATCGCTGGTCGCGAGCATTCCAAAGTGAACAGGGCCGGATCGCGACGTGCGTCGGCATCTGAGAAATAAGGCGTATCGCTGACCGATCTGGCAAGGTATTTCAAATCCTCGCGGCGATTGACAATGAAGGCACTCGAGGGATAGTGGCCTCTACCCATTTTATGGAAATCAATGGTGACGCTATCTGCATACCGCAATCCTTCGTTGTACGATTGAACGCGTTGGATCAAATCCAAGACATGTGTTTCAAACTGAAGAGGGTTGTTGCGGCGGTCGTAATCGGTCAGCATGGAAATGGCCCAACCGACGGCAGCGTCGACGTGGATTTGAGGTAGCGGAACATTCCATTTCTCGCAGCGCGATTGCACGCATTGCCGG
>VGZN01000819.1 GCA_016872635.1 Planctomycetota bacterium
CCAGTGGGATGACAACTACGGCGAAAACATGACCCGCGCTGCCATGTCCAGCATTGGTTTGATGCTCGGTCTCGCCCGGGCTGGCGATGCAGATCCATCGACACTGATGAAGTTCGACAGCAACTTCATCAACTTCACGGCAGGTTCGGACCGGAACTTCGAACCGGTTTTCCCAGGCAATCTGGACACGATGCGAGCACAGTATCTCCATCGCCCTGAAAGCAGCGACATCGATCTTTATCGATTCGATGTCGACTTCGGCCCGAGTGGGGAAACCCGTCAAGGTGCACTGACGGTCGAATCGTTCGCCGAGCGAGCGAGCTCCAGCAGCCCACTCGATACTCGTTTGGCACTCTTCAAGCAAACCCAAGCAACTGCTGTTTCGAATCTCGGAGCTGGTGGGGGCGTCGAAGTTCTCTTTACCGCTGTGAAGCCTGGCAAGGAAGGGAACAACCTCCAAGTCTTCGTCACGCGAAGCAATCGAGGAGTGGGTGCAAAGCCCATCATCAACACCTTCGCAAACGCGATCACCATCGATCTCAATTCGTCGATCGGTAGCGAAACAACACTCAGTGAACTGCTTACCGCTCTCGACAATGATCCGGCTGCACGAAGCCTCGTCAAAGTTACCCTCAACAAGGGTGATCGAGCCACGGTAATCGGTGACCGCGATATAACTTACTCGCCGATCACTTTGTTCGGTGGCAACGTTGAACTCATCGCTCAGAACGATGACTACTTCAGCAAAGATTCGCTGATCCGGATGAATCTGGATTCAGGGGTTTACTACATCGGCGTCTCGGCATCTGGAAATGACAAGTACGATGCATCCGTTCCAGGCACCGGCAACGGTGGACGCACCCAGGGTCGTTACGACCTCCGTCTCACATTCCGCGCACAAACCGATGGTGTCGATTCGATCCGCGACGTGTCCAATGGCTCGGGCGATCCTGGTGTATCGCTCGACGGTGACGGTGATGGAGTTCCAGGTGGTGTTTACAACTTCTGGTTTGAAACGCGTCCGCTCGATCGAGTACTTCGGTTCAATGCCGACGGAACCGCTCCCATCGACGGGCGAATCGTTACGGTCACTGGCGGCAACGGAGTTGTACGCCGGTTCGAGTTCAGCACCGATGCGACCGTTGGAATTGGTAACACCGCGGTCCGTTACACTGCAGCTAGCACCGCTGGCGATCTCGCTTTGGCCCTTGCAGCTGCGATCAATTCGCGCACCGAACTCGGTGTTGCCGCAACAGCAAATGGTGCGAGAATCACCCTCAAGGGAGAACGCCTTGTCCAACTGTCGTCGGGATTGACCGCGATCGACATCTCCGGAAAAACTATTTTCGTGGACAAGTCCGCTGGTCCAAACGCCGACGGATCCCTCGCGAAACCATTCAACAACATTGCTGGTAGTGGCGTCGCCAACGCTTTCTCAGCCGCTCTACCAGGAGATATTGTCCGAATCGTTGGAAACGGCGGTGCGGACGGCAAGATCGAGACCGCCAATGACAACTTCGCCTACGAAATTGGCTATGGCGTATTGGCTGGATCGATCCTCTCCGATGGGGCGACCATGGACGTGCCCAAGGGCGTTACGGTCATGGTCGATGCAGGTGCTGTGTTCAAGATGCGACGCTCTCGCATCGGCGTCGGTAGCTCGACCCTCGGTGTCGACCGCAGCGGTGGTGCGTTGCAGGTATTCGGCACCCCGAAATTGCTCGATCGAAACGGAAATGCGATCCGCGGCAGCAACGGCCAATCTGTCAGCGGAAACGTCTTCTTCACCTCGTGGCTCGACGAAGCGATCGGCTTCGACAACTACCAACCAACCACCACACCCGCTGCTGGGGATTGGGGTGGATTGCTCTTCAAGCGAGACCTGGACAAGTCCGCTGGGCGATTCGATCTCGAAGATGAAGGTATCTTCCGACAGTACGTCAATTACGCCGACATCCGTTACGGTGGATCCA
>VGZN01000820.1 GCA_016872635.1 Planctomycetota bacterium
GACAATGGTAGCCGATCCACCGTGACTCGAAAACAGGTAAAGCGAACGCTACTCGCAAACCTCTCCAAGAATCCGTGCCCTGTTGCCGGCGAAATCGGAACAGGGGTTTTATTCCAGTTGTTGCGTCCAAATTCACGTCCTTGGTATTTGTTGTCCAAGAAATCACGGCGATCGGATTCCGTTGAATTTTGGTGGGTGTTCGGAAGGTCCGGCGGACGCGCAACCCACGGAAGGGGCCCCCGTCTTCCCAGCAATCCGCAGTAGAGTTTTGTTTTTTGGATCGACGCCTGTCAACCGTGGGTATCGATTGTTTCGAGGCGATCAAGAAGCAGGATTGAGACGGTGCGGCTGTTTTATTTTTGCTTTGAAATCCCGATAACCTGCGGTTCGCGTTCTCTCAATCGACGAAGTTGTCCGCAAGCGGCTTGGATATCATCTCCCTTGCGTTGCCGGAACATCACGTTGATACCGCCGTCGAGCAAAGTGCGGCGAAACTGCAACACTGCATCCGGGGAGGGGGTTTCGTAAGGCAAGCCTGGCACGGGATTGTAGGGAATGACATTGAGCATGGCGGTTCTACCGCGTAGAAGCTGCACCAATTGCCGTGCGCACAGAGCGGAATCATTGAGTCCACCTAGAAGCACATATTCGAAAGTAAGGCGTCTTCGGGTTTTGTCAAAATACCGGTCCGCAGCATCCAGAATAGCGTTAATTCCCGTGGTTTTGTTGACAGGAACCAGCCGATTGCGAAGTTCATCGTTGGGAGCATGAAGGCTGATCGCAAGATGATATGGAGCATCGGCTGCGGCTAGTTTATCGATCGCGGGGGGGAGTCCAACCGTGCTTATCGTGATTCTACGAGGGCTAATTCCGAGCCCAAGATCGGCGTCTTTGGCGACTTCCAGCGCATCGAGGACTCGGGGTAGGTTGGCGAGTGGTTCACCCATACCCATCATGACGATATGGCTGAGCCGTTCATCCGGTTCAAGCAATTGCTGGAGTTTAAGCATTTGCTCAAGGATTTCCCCCCGAGTCAGGTTCCTTTCGACACCATCTAATCCACTCGCACAGAACACGCAACCCATGGCGCAACCAACTTGGCTGCTAACGCAAATCGACCGGCGAGGTCCATCACGCAATAGAACGCATTCGATACGTCCGCCGTCGGCGAGTTGCAACAGTAGTTTTTCCGTACCGTCGGCGGAATGCTGATGTGCCGCCGTTGTGGAACGGAAGATTTCAAATGCCGAGTCCAGTTGCTTACGAAGATCTTTTGGAAGATCGGTCATCTGCTCGAACGATTGTGATCGTCGTTGATAAATCCACCGAAAAATTTGCCCCGCACGAAATTTTGGGAACGAACGGTCGGTAAGCCACTGGGTCAATTGTGGCATCGTCCAGTCGAGGATGGCGACTCTTTCTGAGGTGTCGGTGGTCGGCAATGCGCCATCCTTTGACGGAGCCACGACCGCCGGCGGTGCCGCTCCCGTCGATTGATGATCGGCAGATTTACGATCTGCAGAAGAGGGACCCTCAGGCGTGGGGCGTGGGGAATTGGTACCTGACGTTGTATTCATGGATGTGTTTTGGACGGGGGCTATCCAGATGCGGGACTGGTGACGCGTTCAAATCGGATCTGACGGGAGGTTTCGAGCAAGTGCAGCGTGAAGCATCATAGGGATTCAGTCATGACGCCTGAAACCCCAGGTAATACTTTAGTCCTGGCTTGAATTTTAGCCATCGCCGATTTGGGGTTAGAGGCGATTGGCTCGGTTAGCTCGCGGTTGTTTTCAACCATTGCTGGATAAAAGGCCACAAACTGGAAAACACTTGAAGTACCGCTGGAGGGTAATCGCAAACGCCATGATTGGCCTGGATTTCCTTGATCGCGAGAATCGTCCTCCGGTCGAAGAGTTGGTCGATAGACACTTGTTCGCCCGACTGCATGGCGACGGTTAAATCT